>JBFHGX010000104.1:0-13635 GCA_041582875.1 Bacteroidales bacterium
GGGAATATTTAAACATTCTAAAACATGAAGGCGATAGTCTTTCCTTGTCACGTTTTTATATGGGATCCCAAATTCATTCATTCAACCTGGGCGACATCAATGGCGATGACCTGCTGGATGTGGCTTTTATTTCGATTCAGGGAAAATATTGGGGAATAATATACAACCTGGGAGATGGCCTATTTTCAGCACCAGAGTACTTTAACACAACCTATGCTCCTACGGATATTGCCGTTGGCGATATAGACAATGATGGTAGAGATGATATTGTATTGGCAGGAATTGGTGGTGAAATACTAATGAGCAATGAGTCAGGATTTGAATCTATTCCTTTATACGAAAATGAATTCAAAGTACTCATTTCAGATTTAGATAATGATGGCAGCAAGGATATCATAACTTTCTCGGACATTAATATCATGAGTATAGTCCATTTGTATAAGAATTATGGAAATGAAGTATTCGATACCATAAATGGGTTCAACATAATGAAAGGGTGTAACGACTTTTACATTTCTGATTTCAACAACGATGACCTACCCGACTTGCTATTTAAGGCGCATTACTACCAAGGAGGATACCTGCTTTACTACAACCTGGGCAATTTTGAATTTAGCGAGCCTCAGGAAATTGATGTGACCTACTATGGCGAAAGCCAAAGAAGTTGTTGTTGTGCCGATATGGATGGTAACGGTTATGTGGATATTGTGACTACCTGGATGAGCTTTGACCCGGATTATGTACCCAGTATACTCGAAATAAAATTTAACGATGGGCAGGGAAATTTTGTGGAGAATCCGATAACCTCTACAGCGGAATGGGTTGATTTACCAAACGACGGCATCCAATGTTATCCCAATCCTTTTTACCATGAGGTTACTTTTGAATATCAAAACTTGAATAACAAACCGACAAAGATTATTGTTTATGATGGCCAAGGCCGATTGGTATATGAGGTTTCTCCTGACATCGCCGATATATCAAACAACCAGCAAGTCCGATTTATTTGGGATGGAAAAGATATCCATGGAAAAACTTGTCCGTCAGGATTGTATTTTGTCATATTTGAAGCTGACAGAATATGTGTCCAGTCAAAAAAATTAGTGAAATATTGATTTCAAACAGCTCTGTATGAGACATAAATAGAATATAGCCTCCCAACACAAATACTCAAAAAAAACAAAACTGACCTACGTTTTAAAACCTTTACAGAAAACAATAATATGACATTCCTGTCCGGCAACAAAAATGATTATTACTATGCTCAAACAAGAGCAAGTAGAATCTCACCGGGTTAGAAAAGCAATTATGCTCAAAAAGCAGGGCTAAACAATCAAAATTGCACTCCTAACCCATTAATATTTAGGCAAAAAAGTCACAATAGCGTCGGTTGGATTGATAATTTTACTACTTTTGCCGCCGATTACACCTGGAGGTATTAGTCGGAAATTTCCGGCATTGAACAATTACAATTACCTGTCCGTGTGTACTTTTCATGAACACAAAGAATTAATGACCACTTTCAAATCACTTGGGTTGTCGGATGAAATACTCCAATCAATCACTCTTTTGGGCTTTGAAACCCCAACCCCCATCCAGGAAAAAACCATTCCCGTATTGCTCGACAACGAAAACGACCTCATTGGTCTGGCGCAAACAGGAACCGGTAAAACAGCCGCTTTCGGGCTTCCTATCATTCAAAAAATTACCGAATCGAAAGACACTCAGGCGCTTATTTTAAGTCCCACGAGAGAATTGGCTTTACAGATCGCCAATGACCTGAAAGCTTACTCAAAATTTTCAGATAAAATAAACATTGTTGCCGTTTATGGCGGTGCCAGTGCCGAAGGTCAAATTGCAGAGTTACGCAGAGGCGCCCAAATTGTGGTGGGAACACCGGGAAGAACCCTCGATCTGATCAACCGCAACAAACTCATCGTCAAAAACGTACGTTATTTGGTACTCGATGAAGCCGACGAAATGTTGACTATGGGTTTTAAAGATGACCTGGACGGCATTCTGGCCGGAACCCCCAAAGAAAAGCAGACCTTGCTTTTTTCAGCCACCATGCCACAGGAGATTGTCCGCATTTCAAAGACATACATGACCAAGCCCATCGAAATTTCAGTTGGAGGTCGCAACGAAAGTGCCGCCAATATCGAACATATTTATTACGAAGTACATGCCAGAGATCGCTACGAGGCGCTCAAGCGTATTTCAGATATGAATCCGAATATCTATGGAATTGTTTTCTGTCGCACGCGCATGGAAACCAAAGATATCGCCGACAAATTGATGCAGGATGGCTACAATGCCGATGCATTGCATGGCGATCTAAGCCAGGCCCAGCGTGACCATGTGATGGGAAGATTCAGATCGCGTCATTTGCAATTGCTGGTAGCTACCGACGTAGCTGCACGTGGTTTGGATGTAAACGACCTCACCCACATCATCAACTTTAATTTACCCGACGAAGACGAAGTTTACATTCACCGCAGTGGACGTACCGGTCGGGCCGGAAAAAGTGGCATTTCACTTTCTATTCTTCACATGCGTGAGAAACATAAACTCAGAGCAATTGAAAAAAGAATAGGTAAGAAATTTGAAAAACTGAATGTCCCATCAGGCAAGGAAATCTGTGAAAAACAGCTTTTTAACCTGATCGATAAATTTCAACAAGTTGAAGTAAACGATAGCCAGATTGAGCCCTTTTTAGAAGTCATCTATGAAAAATTGCAATCGATCGATCGCGAAGAACTTATCAAGCGCATTGTATCATTGGAGTTTAACCGCTTTTTAGAGTATTACAAAAATGCACGTGACCTGAATGTGGCCGCCAAAAGCGATGACCGACGCAGAGATGACGATCGTGGAGACCGCCGAGGTCGTAAAGATCGCGACCGCGGAGACAGGAGAGAAAGAGATAGAAATGACAGAGGTGACCGACGCGACAGAGATCGTTCGGATGCTCCTGAGGGAAAACGCGAACGCAATTACGATGGCGAATTCTCCAGATTCTTTATCAACAAAGGAAGCAAGGACAATCTGAATCCAGCTTCCCTTATTGGACTCATCAATAAATATACCCGTGAGCACAACCTGGATATTGGAAAAATCGAGATCATGAAAAGCTTTTCGTTTTTCGAGATCAACAAAGGTGCCGAGCGCAAACTCATGGATGGTTTCAGCGATGCCACTTTCGACAGCGAACCAGTGATGCTGGAAGCTGCCAATTCCAAATCGGGCGGTTTCCGTGCCGATGGAGACGTGAAGAAGAAAAAAAGACCATCAGAAGGTAGTCGGGGCGATTCTTATAAATCGTTTAGCCGTGGAAGAAAAAGCGATAGCGGCAGAAATCCTGATAAAGGAAAACGTCGTCCGAAAAAATAGATTGATTTTATAGCAGATATGCTAATTAAATAAGGTGATAACATTATGGAATGTTGTCACCTTTTTTTGGGTGGAAAACTCATCAGGTTCATTCTCGAACAAAGTTATAGAGAAAATTACTTGAATTCGACTGGGTAAATTCTGGCGTTCATTTATCTGTCGTCATATGGCATTCCGAAATATGAATACTCAATATATGAATCCGCTCCCGAAGTCTTTTTCGGCCCCTAAAGCTCTAAGATACCAAGAATACACAAAAATAATATATTATCAATGAGCCACTTATTAATTATAAAGTCGAGGGGTTATCGTTGGGGTTACCGTTTACCTAACTTTTGGGAGCAAAATCAATATTTCTACAAATGAAAAGTGAACAAGTATTCCATTCCAACTAGCTGAAGCATAGGCTCACCAACAATACTTGGTTAACCTCAAGGAATCAAGATCCAAAAAAACATCCCCGATAATAAATTCCACAAAGTGTATTAAAAAACCACTTTACACATCCACCCCATAATCACGTAAGGCTTCGTTCAACGATGTTTTCATATCGGTAGAGGCTTTGCGTTTACCAATGATGAGTGCGCACGAAACCTGGTATTCGCCGGCAGGAAACTGTTTAGGGAAAGTTCCCGGGATAACGACAGATCCTTCAGGCACATAGCCTTTGTACTCAACGGGTTTCTCCTGACTTACATCAATAATTCGGGTGGACTGTGTGAGAACCACATTGGCACCCAAAACCACTCCTTTGGCCAAGTGCACACCTTCCACAACAATACACCGCGAACCGATGAAACAATTGTCTTCGATAATAACCGGTGCAGCCTGAACAGGTTCCAGCACGCCTCCTATTCCCACGCCACCGCTCAGGTGTACATCGTTACCAATTTGTGCGCACGAACCTACAGTGGCCCAGGTATCTACCATGGTATTCTTGCCAATGTATGCCCCAATATTGACATAGGAGGGCATCATCACCACACCTTTATCGAGAAAAGCTCCGTAGCGAGCGATAGCATGAGGAACTATCCTGACTTGCTGTGTAGCAAAATCATGCTTTAACGGAATTTTGTCGTGAAATTCAAATATGCCCACCTCGGTAGTTTTCATTTCGCGGGTAGGAAAATAGAGAATGACAGCTTTTTTAACCCAATCGTTCACTATCCACCCGTTTTCAATAGGTTCGGCCACACGTAATCGTCCTTTGTCAAGAGCCTCAATCACAGCCTCAATGGCCTCAATAGTCTGATTTTCTTTCAATAACGACCTGTTATCCCAGGCCGATTCAATGATATGTTGCAGATTTTTCATTTCCATAGTTTAACTGCGAAAATACACCATTTCAACATGTGAAAAAATTGTAATTTTGTGGCCAAGATAAAATATGGGAAGAATACTAGCCATCGACTACGGTCAGAAGCGGGCAGGCTTTGCTGCTACAGATCCATTGCAAATTATTGCTACCGGATTAACCACTGTACATGTGAAGGATGTTTGGGAATACCTGACAAAATACTTAAAAGAAGAAATAGTAGATTGCATTGTGGTAGGCGAACCCCGTACCATGCAAAACCAACCTTCGGATGCGACGCGGTTCATCGAGCCCTTTGTAAGCCGTCTACGCAAGGCATTTCCGCAAATGAAAATCGTCCGCATGGACGAACGATTTACCAGCAAAATGGCCCATGATACCATGCTGGCAGGAGGATTAAAGAAAATGCAACGCCAAAACAAGGCCTTGGTAGATACCATAAGCGCCACCATCATTCTGCAGTCGTACATGCATTCAACCCAAGCACAATTTTAAAAAATACTAAAATGATATTACCGATAACCGCCTATGGGCATCCCACACTAAAAATGGTTGGAGAGGACATCACCAAAGATTATCCTGATTTAGAAAAACTGATAGATGACATGTTTGAGACCATGGATGTTGCTGATGGTGTAGGGCTTGCCGCTCAACAAATCAATCGGGCCATCCGGCTTTTTGTCATCGACACTAGCTTGTTAAAGATTGAAGACGAGAGATGGAAGGATACACGCAATACTTTTATCAATGCCCAAATTACAGAAGAGGAAGGCGAAGAATGGGGCCATGAGGAAGGTTGTTTGAGTGTTCCCGGAATCCATGAAGTGGTGAAACGTAAACCTGTCATCACCATGAGCTACTACGATCGGGAATGGAATTATCATGAAAATGTAAAAATAGATGGAATGATGGCGCGTGTAATTCAACATGAGTATGATCACATTGAAGGTAAGGTTTTTGTGGAAAGATTGCCTAACCTAAGAAAAGTATTGCTCAAAGGAAAATTACGCGATATTAGCCTGGGAAAATCAGAAGCTCATTATCGGATGATTTTGCCTAAGAAAAAGGTGAAGAGGTAGGGAAGTTGGAAGTTAAAAGTTGTGAGTCTGAAGACGGAAATTATAAACTGATTGAAACCGTTTGAGAATTGGAATGGTTGAAAATAGGATACTAATCATCCTAATGCCATCGGCAAGACCTTCATGTAGCCCCGAAAATTATTCCTGGGTTAGATGAAGGCGGAAGTGGGGAGTCAGAAGCGGGAAGTCAGAAGCGGGAAGTCAGGAGTAGGAAGTCGGGAGATGGAAGTTGGAAACTGGGAACTATTTAGTTGATAATCAATATTTTTTATTAAATCAATAGAGTAATAAAATGAAGAACACCAAGATTATTATTTCGTTAGTTATGATGCTGAGCCTTTTATTTGGTTGTCAGCAACCTACAGAAAAGGAAGTTACAAAAACAACAGAGGAATCCATCGCTGAATTGGAATCCAGCTTGTTCGATACAGAGAGCAACACCCTCGACAGAAAAAAAGCCAACCAGTTGTCTTATCTATATGAAAAGTGGGCGCACGAGCATAAAGACCATGAAAAGGCACCAGATTATCTGCTTAAAGCAGCAGATGTTTCCATGAATTTGAATAATCCCCGTCGGAGTATCGGACTATTCGACCAAATCTTAAAAAACTATCCTCAATCGAAAAATGCATCTTCAGCTTTGTTTCTAAAAGCATTTGTATACGACGACCAACTCAAGGACTATGTAAATGCAGGCAAATACTATGCTGAGTTTATCGAAAAGTTTCCCGAAAGTCCGTTCATTAATGATGCCGAGGCTTCGCTAAAAAATCTGGGAAAATCTCCTGAAGAATTGGTGAAAGAATTTGAGAAGAACCAAAATAACTAATCATTTTCTTCGCCCATACTTACTAAAATCGTTTACAATATGACTACCATCAATCCTTATTTAACCTTTAACTGAACCTGTGAACAGGACTTTCAACTTAAACAAATCTGTTTTCGGTGGTGATTTCCCTTACGTGGGAAAATATAAAAACAGGGTAGAAAACCCAGAGTATCCATATAGAAACTAACAAGGAGAAAATCATGCACATATACTTGCCTATCAATTAGGTGGTAAATTGCGTTACAAAGATCTTGAAAGTAAGTTATAGCATTCCTACAAGCAAGGTGTCTTTTGGAGTGTAACGGGATTGAATCATCGTATTTTTTTAATGATGGACACCTTTTTATATTTCATTTTTTCAACACCGACAAAAACACCAACTCATGACGTTAACATCCAATTCTTCGGTCTCAAACAGAAAAGTCATTTTGTACATCGCCATGAGTTTGGATGGATTTATCGCTACTCAAGACAACGACCTGAGTTTTTTATCTGACATGGAACAAGAAGGACAGGACTATGGTTATGGCGATTTCATAAAAACAGTTGATACAGTGATTATTGGGCGAAAGACCTACGACCATGTGCTTTCCATGGGTTTTGATTATCCGCATACTGATAAGGAAGTGTACATTGTAACCCGGACTCCCAGAAAATCCTTTGGTAGTTTTCATTTTTACACAGGCGAATTGCCTGCATTGGTGACAGAACTTAAACAAAAACAAGGCCTACATATTTACTGCGATGGAGGTGCCGAAATCGTTAACGAACTTCAACGTTTCCAGCTAATTGACGAGTATATTGTTTCGGTTATCCCTGTGCTTTTAGGAGATGGAACCAGACTATTTAAGACTGGCCAACAGGAACAAAAACTGCAGCTAGTCAGCAGTAAATCTTTCGAGAAAGGATTGGTACAATTGCATTACCAATCTATCAAATAACAGCAACGGGGACTTCCCTTTATTCACCTCAATTAATAACGAGAGACCAAGGATGAATATTGCTCATATTGCCATATGGACCAATGATTTAGAAGCGATGAAAGATTTCTATGTCCGATATTTCCAAGGGGTAAGCAACAATAAATATATCAACCCAATTAAACAATTTGAATCCTATTTCATCCATTTTGAACATGGAGCAACATTGGAACTGATGCGTAAGCCATCTGTTAAAATACCTACCGATATAAACCAGCGCATTGGAATAACACATATTGCCTTTAATCTTGGATCGAAAGAAGCCGTTTATTCACTAACAGAAACCCTTCGACGCGATGGCTTTAGCATTATTGGAGAACCACGCACAAGCGGAGATGGGTATTTTGAGGCTGTGATTCTGGACATCGAAGGGAACCGGATTGAACTTTTAGCTTAAATTATTGATTGACCCGGAACAGTTTCATAAATTTTATGGGCAATTCAATTTCTGCAGGATAGATATTCAATCTAAACGAAAGTCAAACTGAACCATAATCCCCTCAAGAAATTTTTCCTATATTCGCCTATCAAAGTTCTTTTTAACTCCACTTCTCAATTGATAACCACCTTATGAATGAACTCCTTACATACTCCATCACCGTATTTACCGGATTCTTTGCTATGATGAATCCCATTTCGAATACTCCCATTTTTCTATCACTTACTGCAGACAATAGCAAAGAATCCAAGAAGAGAATTGCTCGCAAAGCCTCCATTACGGCTTTCGTTATTGTGGCAGCCTTTGTCATCATGGGCAAATACATATTTGAACTCTTTGGCATCACCATTCCTGCTTTTAAAATCACAGGAGGCATCCTCATTTTTTATGTGGGATTCGAAATGCTAATGTCGAACCAATCCAAAGTGCACAGCACAGGTGAAGAAGCCCCTGATGAAGGGATTGCTATTTCACCACTGGCCATTCCCATTCTGGCTGGTCCCGGAACCATCGTTACTGCCATGAACAACATTACAGATGGATCTTTTATACACATCGGTATTGTTTTGGGAATCTTTGCCATCATGATACTCCTTACCTATTGGGCTTTTTCCATGAGTGATTTGATTGTTAAAAAACTAGGTGACAACATCATTAAAGTCATCGGAAAACTGATGGGACTCATCTTGGCTATCATGGGCACAGGAATGGTGGTTGAAGGCATTAAACTGTCGTTTAACCTATCATAATTATACCTTCAAAAAGGTCAACATCTATTTAAGGATTACCCATTTCCATTACAAAGGGTTGGGACAATAAACGTAGGTAGAAAATTTACAGTTTTTCTTGCCACAATTTCAGGTTACGGTGGGCGATTTTCATACCCTTGATATTTAAAATTACCTGTTGATGGTATTTCTGGGGAACATTAAAATGAGCTTTCTGTTCCTCAATGACCACCTCACGAATATCGACTTTATCTAATCCCGCTTCTTCCACCAGAAAGTCGATTAAACTTTCTTTTTCAAATCCCTGTGCAGCACCCATATTCATAAACAGGGTGATATCCGGACTAACTTCCTCATCGCGGATCACATCCAATTTCATGGGAGTAAAATCGATATTCAATTTGGTTTCGAGCGACTTGATTTCGTTTAGTTCTTGCATCCTGACAAAGCTGACTGAGATCCCTGATTTACCGGCCCGGGCTGTACGTCCACTGCGGTGGGTATATTGCTCAGCATTTTCAGGCAATCGGTAATGGATGATATAATCCAAATCTTTTACATCTATTCCTCGGGCAGCAATATCGGTGGCCACCAATAAGTTAATGCGGTTTTTTTTGAATCCTCGCAACACTTTTTCACGAGACTCCTGATTTAAATTTCCATGAATGGCACCGGCCACTACGTCGAAACCTGCCAACTGTTTAGATAAGCGTTTGGCAGCAATTTTGGTTCTGCAAAACAAAATCCCCCGCTGATCGAGACGTTCATTCAGAAAAGCTTTCAGGTAATCGAGCTTCATCCCATTTTCGAACATCAATAAATAATGCTGAATTTTTTCATTCACCAGTTCCTCTTTATTGATACGTATTTCACTGGCATCTGCCACCAGATATTCCTCAATAAGCAATTTCACATCCTTGGGCATGGTAGCTGTAAACAACAATTTGGTTATCGCAGTTTTACACGATTTCAAAATTTCATCAATTTCGGCTTTAAAGCCCATATTGATCATCTCATCCGCTTCATCCAGAACCAGATACTTTAGGTCATCCAAACTCAATGCTCCACGATTCAGTAAATCGATGAGTCGTCCGGGTGTTGCCACCACCACATGGGTAGCGCGTTTAAGCTTTTGTATTTGATCGTCGATAGGAGCTCCTCCGTAAACGGCTTCGGCAAACACACGTGGTAAATACCTCGAAAACAGGAAGAACTCGCGTGCTACCTGCTGGCCTAATTCGCGGGTGGGAACCAATACCAATGCTTGAATTTTTGCAGATTCCGGATCAATGGATTGCAAAATAGGCAAACAAAATGCAGCTGTTTTGCCCGTACCCGTCTGAGCTACAGCAATTAAATCACGATCCTCATGAAGGATATAAGGAATGGCTTGAATTTGAATACCGGTGGGCTTTTCTATTTTGTGGTCCACCAGCGCCCGGACAATTTGTTCGTTGATACCTAGTTCTGAAAAGGTCATATTGACAAGTAGTTAATGAGAAAAACTTCCCAAGGAAGAGTGGTTGCAAAAGTAGGCTTTTAAGGCAGTGAAAGTCCAATGCAGGCTTAAAAATATGAGTGAGTTAAAAGCTTAAGGTTAATCTGCCATCCCACATATTTTTCTACATTTGCCTATCGCAAATTTAAAATGCAGAAAAAGTCAAACTCCAATTCACTATCCCACATTGCCTGGCAAAAGTTTAGGCGAAACAGCATTGGAATGACTTCCCTGTTTATTATTGTTCTGGCGACTTTAATCAGCATCCTGGGCTATCTGATTACCCCCGACTCCACTCCTTTTTGCAACACCCAAATTTTAGAGATCAGTACTCAAAAACCAGGGTTTACTGTCACCATGCTGGAAATCAACAAAGCGGAACAACCTGCAAAAGAGAACCTGTTACACAAGATGTTGTTTGGGGTAAAAAGCCCGGTTTTACAGATCCCGTTGAGCAACTACGCCATCGTAAGTGATACTTTGAATGCTACTTTATTCGATCCGGATCAAACCGGAGAATATTTTTCAATGACCTTGCCCGCCATCCTTTTTCCTGAAAGCAATTTGATCCATCAGTCGGATAAACAAGTGACCCTGAGAAAATCTAACAACGCTGATACCACCATGTCAATCGCCTCATTAAAGCAGGAAATAGAACAACGTCATGTCACAAAAAAAACTTATTGGCTGGGCACCGACCAGTTTGGACGTGATTTATTGTCGAGATTGATTATTGGCACTAGGGTAAGTCTTTCGGTAGGTGCCATCTCAGTATCAATTTCGCTACTTTTAGGTATTTTTTTAGGGGCTTTGGCAGGATATTTTGGCAAGCGCACTGATCAAATCATCATGTGGTTTATCAATGTGGTTTGGTCCATCCCTACCCTACTTTTAGTCATTGCCCTTACCTTCGCTTTGGGACGGGGATTTTGGCAGGTGTTTATCGCAGTAGGACTCACCATGTGGGTGGAGGTAGCTCGTGTTGTACGCGGACAAATTCTTAGCATTCGTGAGAAGGAATTTATCGAAGCCGGTCGCGCTCTGGGTTTTTCCCATTTCAGAATCCTCACCAAACATATCATCCCCAATATCCTCAATCCGGTTATTGTGATTTCGGCAGCCAACTTTGCTTCGGCCATCCTAATCGAAGCTGGATTAAGCTTTTTGGGCATTGGCGTACAGCCTCCCATGCCCTCGTGGGGAAGTATGGTGAAAGAATACTATAGTTTTATCATCCTCGATTCAGCCTACCTGGCCATTATTCCGGGATTAGCCATCGTGGTTTTGGTGTTGGCCTTTATGGCCTTGGGTAATGCATTGCAGGATGCCCTCGATGTAAGAATCAAGCAATAATTCGCTATATTAGCTCTCCATTTTACTTGTAAGAAGATGAACTTTTTAAGAAAGCATTGGTTTGACCTGGGCGGTATTCTAGCCTTGGTTTTAGTATTCTATATGATAATTTATTTCGGAGAATTATCGCAATACCAGACCATTGTATGGTTAAGTCTATTATCATTGTTGTTGCATCAACTGGAAGAATACCGTATTGTGGGCACTTTCCCAGGCATGGTAAACCAAGTTATGTTCAAAAGCGAGCAGCCCGACCGCTATCCGCTAAACACCAATTCAGCGCTGATGGTTAATGTGGTTATGGGATGGGCTTTGTACTTTTTAGCAGCCATCCATGCAGAGAAAGCCATCTGGCTTGGCATGGCCACTACATCAAATTTTATCGCAGGATTTGTATTGGGGATAATACTCAATGTAGTAGGCATCCTCAAGCTCATCGATTGGATGAAAAACCCAAAAACAACTTATATTTTTCCTAAAAGATGTACATTAGACACCTGAAAAATTCTGGACAACAGAACTATTTACAGCAACAGCATTCAACTTAAATGCCTATCTTGCCCCAAAGCTTAACACCATGAATCCAATATTTCAATACCTCATAGTCGAACGAGTTAAACACCAGTTAAAGAAGAAGAAACAAAAGTCTTCAGGAGAAAATTTTGATAAAAAAGTCACCATTGCCCAAGTGGAATTTAAGCATGTATTGCACGATGTAATCCTCATATTGCTAGGAATTCTTTCTGCTACATTTGGGTTGAGAGGCTTTTTACTTCCCAATGCCTTCATTGACGGGGGCGTTACAGGTATTTCGCTGATTGCAACCGAGTTAAGTGGTATTCCTCTTTCCTATTTATTGGTTGCCATAAATATTCCTTTTATGTTAATGGCATACTCTACCATCAGTAAATCATTTGCTATCAGAAGCATCATAGCAGTAAGCATATTGGCCATAGCTGTTCATTTTATTGAATTCTCTGCCATTACCGACGACAAGCTATTGATTGCTGTTTTTGGAGGGTTTTTCTTAGGGATGGGGATCGGATTGGCCATTCGTGGAGGTGCGGTTATTGATGGAACGGAAGTCCTTGCAGTATTCATTAGCAGGAAAATATCTTTAACCATAGGAGATGTCATTTTGGTTTTTAACCTGATGATCTTTATGGTAGCCGCTTATGTTTTTTCTATCGAAATCGCATTGTATGCCATTCTCACCTATATGGCAGCGGCTAAAACGGTAGATTTTGTCGTATCGGGAATTGAGGAGTATGTTGGAGTGACCATTATCTCGGCAGAAAGTGAGGAAATCAGGTTGATGATTGTTGAAAAACTGGGACGCGGTTGCACCTTATATAATGGCAAGAAAGGATTCGCTAAAAGAGGTGAGCCATTAACCGAAACAGAAATAGTATATACGCTGGTTACCAAACTCGAGTTGGCTAAACTAGAAACCGAAATAGACAAAATTGATCAGGATGCTTTCATTATTATGCACAGCGTAAAAGACGCCAAGGGAGGAATGATTAAAAAACGTCCGCTGGAAAAATAGCTTGTCTCAAAGTTACCTGCCTAGTTTTTTATTCCCGAAGTTGGCATTGGAACACGCACCGCCGAAAAGACTTCTGCACGACCCTTTGTTGATGCTGATTTTAATGGAAGCATAAATATCGAGTCCATTCATATCTGCCATACCTAAATAGGTTCCGAGGCGCTCGGTACCAATGGTCAGGAAGTAAAATCTTGCGGCGATACCTACACGTGGATACTGATATTCATATATTGAGATCGGCAAACTCAATTCAAAAAAGTGCGTTTCATATCGGGGAACCAAAGCAAATTGAGCCGGGCGGCGCAAAGTATGGGTATTAAAACGAAGCGGATGAATCCAGAAGGCACCCACATATAGTTTAGGGGTTAAATGATAATCGAATTGCATACTTAGGGCGGTTGGCAATCCTATTTTAACAGTACTTCCTGAATATGACGCATTGGGATCTCCATAGAAAATGGTACTTAAATCGCCC
>JBFHGX010000105.1:0-13573 GCA_041582875.1 Bacteroidales bacterium
ATTTTGAAAATAAAAGCGGATTCGGTTCAATTAAACACCTTGGACAGACCCGGAACAATAGCCAATTTACGAGGTGCATCAAGAGAAGAATTGCAAAAAATTGCTGACCAATGGCAACTTGAAGGGATTGAAATCATTGCGGCTGCACCACAACGAAAAAATATACAATCGTATCGCGAAGATGCGGAAACAGCCATCGTTCAAACACTGGCACGTAGACCTTGTACGCTGGATGACTTGACAAAAATCTTAGGAATGCACATCAACGAAGTGAATAAATACTTGGATGTATTGGATGCAGAAAACAAAATAGAAACCATGCATCAGAAAAGGGGGCTCTTTTATCAACTAAGAAATAAAAATGAAAATAACCCTGGCTGATAGGTTTTGTAAAACCGATTAATTCTTCCCGTTCTTTTTATGATAACGCTGATACCAAACCACAAATCCTGAGATCAAAATAAACAGAACAACCAATCCGGAAACGGGAATGATCAATATATAAAACATCCCGAATATGGTTTGAAAAATTCGGGCGGTATGAACTTCCAACGCTACATTCCAAAGTGACATGGGTAATTTCATAATCTCCTCTGGCATACTTACCAATCCTTTGGTTCCACTGAGCTCTTGCATTCCGGTATTGAAATCAAAATAGTATTCCCCATTGGAAAAATCATCCGAATAGCCGGTAACCAAAAACTCTCCAATGGGAGGACCTCCCCTTTCTTTTTGCTTCACCGGGCCTTTTTTGATGTAGTCGGCTACAAATCCATGCTGCGCATCCCAAAGAAATAACCCTTCAAAAGATCCCACCAGCAAGGTATGTTCATCCACCAATTCAAATGCATTGACCCCCATCACGCTAATTGGAGGTTGTTGAATAATACCCTGTGGCGATTGGGTAAAGGTAGGCTCTTGTGTAAAAATCCCATCAAGGGTAGCTACATAATACTGGTTAACGGCAGGGTCGTAAACAATCTTCCGGAGTTTATCGTACCATGGATTGGGGGTATCAAGAACAGATCCCGGAATTTTACCTACCTGAACATCAAAGACTGCCGCCAACAAAGGTGGTCGCAGGAACATGCCGGTCGTGCTGGTAATGACTAACAATACAATTGTAATCCACCCCACCTTATTGTGCCATTTCAGAGAAAATCTGCGCCAAGCCAACGACCTCGAATGATTGTTACCCGATTTCTTCACTCCTTTTCGATAATGGGGAACCATCCAAAAAATTAATCCGGTAAACGTTAGAAAAATGAAAATGAGCCCGATAAAGTCTACCAGCAGTTTCCCGGGCAATCCCAATAATTCGCCACTGTGGATAATCCATAAGGTTTTAAACAGACTTACCTCATCGGTATATCCCAAAGGGGCGCGTAAATGAATCACCTCAAACTGATTAAAAGGATACCTGCTTAGGAGCAGTTCCGAACGGGTTAACACCAACAAGCTATCGCCTTTTGAAATGAGGTCGGTGATCCGTGTTTCATCCAATGGGAGATTAACCTTTTCCCAACGTCTATGTGAACTTAAATATCGATACAAGCCAAAATAACTTCCGGCAAACAACGCTCCGTTCGGCATCTGGAGCACCTTACTTATTTTCCGATTGTCCATCCCCTCCGGAAAACCTTGATTGTAATCCACAAACCGCTTACCTTGATCGTCCGTAAGCCAAACACCAATATTCCCATACATCAATAGGCTATCGGATCCTATTCGGCACGTTCCGGCAACAGCAGCATTGTTCCAGTTTTGAAGTTGGTATTCAGCCGGAAGCCACTTCCTGCTCACATCCAAAGGCGAAAACAAACTTCGGTGATTAAGCACAATCCCGGAAACAGCAAACAACAAGATAAGTGCAGTAAACAACAACCCCAGCCACTTATGGTATTTTTTGAAGAACCCAACCATCCAATGTTTTTTTAGAATACAAAAGTAGGTTTTGATCCCTGCCCTACAATACCTAAATCTGGGTATTTAATATTTTTTATACCTAAATAACCAAATACCCACCCTTGTCACCTTGTCACCTTGTCCCTCTGTCCCTCTGTCCCTTTGTCCCATTGTCCCTCTGTCCCTCTGTCCCCTTTGTCCCTTTGTCCTTACTTTTCCAATCCATACTTATCCACCAAATAAACAAGAGAAGCCATACAACCACATCCCAACTGAAGCTCCCTCAAGTTAATCTTGTCGAATGTATCATTAGGCGAATGGTGCAAATCAAAATACCGCTGCGAATCGGTACCATATCCAACCAGAGGAACACCAAGAGTCTTGAGCGGACCAATATCAACACCTCCCCAACCTGCTTTAATCTCATCAATGCCATAAGGCTTCAAATAGGGCCGAAACTGAGCAATACGTTCAACGATGGTATCCGGAGCATTTACAGTAAACATTCTGGGAGTGAAGGCGCCTGCATCGGCTTCCAAAGCCAGATACTGCTTTTCAGAACTCTTTCGGGCATAATCCAAATACGCTTTGCCTCCCGATTGATACAACTCTTCGTCCATATACAAAACAACCCTGATGGTTCGCTTATTTTGGATATTTAACTCCTTGAAAATTCTAAGGACATCACTGGCCATCACAACTCCTGCACCATCATCGTGGGCTCCTGGCGTATTGAACCAACTGTCGATGTGTCCGGCCACAACCAGAACCTCGTTTGGAAATTCTTTTCCCTTCATCTCAGCAATCAAATTATAAGTGGTTATCTCTGGCATTGATTCGGCAGCCACCATCATTTTTATGCGAACGGGTTCACCCTCTTTAAGCCGCGTACTCAATAAATCGGCATCCTTTGTGCTGATAGCTACGGCTGGTATTTTGATGGATTCGTATCGGGTAGATCCTGTATGGGGTGCAAAATCACTTAAATTGGTTACCGATCGCACAACAACGCCGGAAGCTCCATATTCGGCTGCCTTAGCCGGGCCTTTGGCACGCTGATCCACCGCATTCCCATACCCATCAAATGTGCGAACAAAAGTAGGGTCCCAAGGACGATTGTAAAAAACAATCTTCCCGGAGATGACTGCACTACCTAGCTTTTCGACTTCTTCCAAACTATGAACTTCTATAACCTCTGCAATAATTCCTTCGACAGGTGTTGAAGGAGAAGGACCCAGTGCATCAGCAAACAACTTGACAGATTCGCCGGTAGCAGTCGTCATTATAACTGAAGTAGAATCGCATCTCCAGGCAGGCGTGGTAAACTCCTGAAGATAAATACTGTCTGCCCCCAATTGCTGGAAATAGGTCTTCATCAAATCTATCGCCACCAATGAATTTTCAGAGCCCAGCAACCGACCAGGCGCTTTGGTGCACAGCTTTTCCAAATTCGCATGCGCCTCATGACTGTTCAACACATTGTCAAATATCTGTTTAACAAAAGTGGTTTCATCATCCTGTGCATTGGCATGGAGGATTACCACAACTAACATCAAGCCTATCAATAGTTTTTTCATCATACTTTTTTTTCGGTTCGCAAGTTACCCATATCTTTAAAACGAACTATTTGAAGCATCTATTTATTTACAGCCCCGTTTCAACCTTTCCAACCCTTCCAACCCTTCCAACCTTTCACCCTTCCATTCTTTTCGCTACTTTTGACAAAATTTTCATCATGATAAATAAAGGATTTGCCAGCGATAACTGGTCGGGTGTATGCCCCGAAATCATGGAGGCCCTGGCAGAAGTAAACAAGGGTCATATGTTTGCCTACGGCGAAGGAGAAGAGCCCACCACCCAACAGGCCATTCAAAAGTTTAAACAAATTTTCGGCGAAGACATTTCGGTATTCTTCGTTTACAACGGAACCGCAGCCAATGTGCTAGGTACAAGCCACCTGATGCGAACCTACCAGGCCATCGTATCGGCACACTCAGCCCACATGAATGAAGATGAATGCGGTGCTCCGGAAAAAATAAGTGGTAGCAAAATCCTGACCATCGATACCGAAAACGGGAAAATTTCCCCATCTCAAGTAGAACCTTTCCTGCATAGCTTCGGCTTTCAACACCATGCGCAACCCCGAATGATCTCAATTTCACAAGTTACCGAATTGGGAACAGTGTATACGCCCGATGAAATTAAAGCCCTGGCCGATTTTGCGCACAGCAACAACTTACTATTGCATATGGACGGCGCACGCATTTCCAATGCTGCTGTTGCACTAAATTTGGATTTTCGGTCATTCACAACTGAAGTAGGCGTAGATGTGCTCTCGTTTGGGGGTACCAAAAACGGATTGATGTTCGGCGAAGCAGTGGTGTTTTTCAATAAAGATCTGGCCAAAGATTTTGAATATACCCGAAAACAAGGCATGCAATTACATTCAAAAATGAGGTTTATTTCAGCACAGTTTTCCCGTTACCTAACCAACGATCTCTGGAAGGAAAACGCCCAAACCTCCAATACCATGGCTCAACTGCTGGCCAAAGAAATTAGCACCATTCCTCAACTCACCATCACACGTGAAGTTGATGCCAACGGCGTTTTTGTTATTCTCCCCAAACACCTGATTCCAATCATCCAAAAACAATATTTTTTCCATGTGTGGAACGAAAACACCAACGAAGTAAGACTGATGTGTTCATGGGACACCACCGAAGAAGATATCCATGGGTTTATTACTGCCATTAAATCGGAGTTGAAGAAATAGCGGGAAGCGAGAAGTCGGAAGACTGGAGTTAGAAGGAGTTCCATCTTCAGTCTTCCATCTCCCGACTTCCAACTTCTGAATTTTTTTTTAGCCAAAGGCCAACAGCCCAATACCTAACACCCAACCCCTATCCCCTAATACCCATCCGCCGTTCAACTCTGAGGGAGGTACGACCGCGAGAGTCTCGTGAGTCAACGAGATAACCTCCTAAAATCGATATTCAGTGTTCGATATTCGATATTTTGTATGCAACATTTATCACTAGCCTATTCCACCCCTTTCAACCCCTTCCAACCAATACTTTACGCCATAGTCCATAGGGCTTTAATTTCAATAGAAATATACACAATCATTCAAGATTGTCCGTAGGACATCAACCTCCATCGCCGTTCTATTCCCTACAGGAAACACACCAATTGCAATAATACTGTCTCTTTATATAAATGCCCTACGGGCAAAACCCCCAACTACCTTATTCCTTAGCTCCTCCATGTCTCAGCGGTTAAAAAAATCACGCGTCAGCCCTTCAACATTCGATATTCAGTGTTCGACATTCAATATTTTTCATGCCTCATTAAGCCAACAGACTGAAATCTAAAGCATTTTCCAGCACCCAAAGGCCCCTGTCTTCCATCTTCAGACTTCAGACTTCCCTCTTCCATCCCCTACTCTATATTCCTCATCTTATGCGCATTAACAAACAGAACTGTCCCAAGGTTATCAAGTCCTTTGAACAAATCGGCACCTGAATGCTTGAGCGTTTCTTTACGAAAACCAATCATGGTAAGCGCCGCATCATACGACTTTGTATTGATGAGCGACTTGGCTGAAACATCCACTTGCTGAGGAATCACCTCAATATTGGCCGTGGTAATGGGCAAACGTCCTGTTGTCACCAACTCTTCCATTTCCTTGCGAACCTTTCCCTCATCTTCAGGCTTACAAATATCAAAAATCTTAATATCAGCTTTCTTCCAATCCGGATGACCTGTAATAATAAAACTCAACAATATCAACAAGTTAGCATTATCAGTATCGGCAGATGAAATCCAAATGTGAATGCCATTGACATATTTAAACTCACGGCGGCTACTGGCCAGAATCAACACATCAAACTCTCCGGAATTCACCAACGAATAATTATCGATGATAAACTCCAGATTTTCGTCTTTCTCCTTATCATATTCAAAAATAACCATGTTGTTTTCCATGCCTGCAATTCCGGGAATCTGAATGGCCTGGGCAATGGCAGAAGTATAAGAAGGCGAAATAATGGTATCAACATATACATGACTGTCCTTGCGCCGAACGATTTTATTCAGCTTTTGCATCTCATCCTGTGCCTGCTGATGGGTGGCTTTCGAATAATAACCTTCTATCCTATGAAGATAGGTTCCAAATCCATATTTATATGAAATCCAGTCGAGTAACATAAATGCTTTATCTCGTTGAAAGGAATCTTTAGAAATACAAATGGCACTTGGTCGCCATTCACTAAAGGATTTTTTACTGCTTTTCTTTTGCAAAAACACCTGAAGGTTGCGGTTTAACTGAAAAATAGCATTGGAAAAAACCGATTCAAAACCTTTGCGGTATTTGTGATAATAGTTCAGGTACAAATAAATACCTGTCATTAATGTGAAGGCCAACAAGGCATAGGGTGTATTGATTTTAAACATCACCCATATTGAAACTACAAAACCGATCAACGACAAATACCAACGCGACTTAAAAGAGGGTCGATAAGAAGGAGATGATCCAAAGTGATTTAAAAATGAAATCAAACACAAGGCACCATAAGTAACCATAAAAAACATCGAAATAACTTCGGCTACCGAATTTACATTCCCCAGTGCAACAAAAGCCACCGCAATCAATACAGTAACAAGTGATGCATTAAAGGGCTCTCCATCTTTGGCACGACCTGCAGCTAACCAACGGTTAATTCCCTTGCCGGGAAAAGCTTTGTCGATGGCAATGGCCTGTAGAGTACGTGGAGCTACCATTACCGAACCCAGAGCCGAAGAAATGGTGGAAGCGGCCAAACCCAATGGAATAATAATGGCGCCAGAAATGGCGATATTACCCATAATCAACTGGTTGCTGAGCAAATCTTCAGGACTGGCGGATAAAGCCAGTTTATAAACAATGAAAAAGTAAATGACCATGCCGATAACAGTGGCCGCAATGGTCCCAAAAGGGATCGATTTAGATGGGTTTTTTAAGTCTCCCGACAGCCCGACACCCGCAGTCATCCCGGTGAATGCGGGAAAAACAATGGCGAAAATGACGAAAAAATCCTTGGAATTACGAAACTCTCCAGAGAATAATGTGAAATTTTGTTCGCCCGCATAAGGTGTCGACCCCAGAAAAAACATGACCAAGGCAGCAAACAAAACCACCACCACCACATACAAGGCTTTCACGCCCAAATTGGCTCCTTTAGTCAAAATCAAAGCCGATAAAATCAACATGGAAGGTATGGAAACCACTTGCCTTGGCAAATCATAACCATAAGCTTGCTGTGCGTAATCAAAGAAAAAACCAAAAGCTTCGGTAAAGGCTATAACATAAAAAGCCACACTAATGGCTTGTGATAAATACAAGGCAATACCAACAGTGGCGCCAATATTGAGTCCAAAAGATCGGGAAATAATAAAGTACTCACCTCCTCCTTCAACACGTTTATTGGTAGCTATTTCGGAGATAGCCAACGCGGTGGGAATCGTAACTAAATGACCCAAAATAATGATGGCGATAACGCCGTAGAATCCCAGGGTTCCAACCGCAAAACCAAAACGGAGAAACAAAATCGCACCCAAAATGGTGCTGATAGCAGTAAAAAAAACCGGAGCAGTCCCGAATTTTTTGGCAACAGAAGTAGCAGTCATGATTAGTTTATTTAAAACAAAACTAACTAAAACCTACAAGCCTTGACAAATATTAAAAGAAATAAATAAATCTAAAAATCACAGCCAAAAGCCCTACTATCCCGCTTCAAGCGTCCACGCTTGAATGCGCCAACAGCCAATAGCCAAAAGCCAATAGCTAAATACTATCAGCAGTCCCCTACTTATGCACTCGCTTTATAAAGTCCTCTACCTCAGGAACTCCCCCCTGATAAACCAAATATCCATTATAGGGTTCACGAGGAGTAATTTCGTCATTTACAGGAGTCAGCATCATTTCTTTAACCTTCACCGGATCATCGGTCTGACCCAAAATCCAGCTCAGCTTAACCCAAGCCACTTCAGGTAACATATTCCCGGCAGGAATAATTCCTTTGGCCATCATATCACGACCTGTATCGTACACAAACATGTGCACATATCCCCACAAAGTCTGCAAGGTCATATACATATGTACTCCTTTGGCTTGTGCACGCTCAATGGCGGGATAAAGTTCTTTATTAACGTGTCCCAATCCGGTTCCTACAAAAATAATTCCTTTGTAACCTTTATCTACCATGGCATCCAACACATCCGGACTCATGGCAGGATAGTAATACAACATGGTCACCTTATCGCTGAAATAAGGCAAAATCTCCACCTTTTTGTCAGGTCTGCGCTTGTTGTATTCCTTTTTGATGGGATTAATTGCCTTACGACTGATCATGGCCAATGGCGTATCGCCAATGGTACGAAAGGTAGAACGATACGAAGAGTGCATCTTGCGCACCCGGGTACCTTTGTGCAGCAAACCATACTCATCCGAAGTGGGACCAAACATACAAATCATGACTTCAGCAATATCCGATTCACCGGCTGCTTTCATGGCATGCATCAGGTTCAGAGCAGCATCAGAACTGGGTCGGTCGGATGAGCGCTGCGAACCTACCAACACCACCGGAACAGGTAAATTTTGACACATGAAAGTCAAAGCAGCTCCCGTATGATGCAGGGTATCGGTTCCATGCCCGATAACAATACCATCCACTCCCTTTTCAATTTCTTTTCCAATGGCAATGGCCAGGGCTTTGTACTGTGTAGGCCCCATGTTTTCACTAAACACAGCAAAAACCTTTTCGGTCTCCAAGTTACAGATGTCGGCCAACTCAGGCACCGCTCCGTAAAGCTCTCCCGGTGAAAAAGCCGGTATTACAGCACCGGTGCGGTAATCCAAACGACTGGCAATGGTTCCTCCGGTACCAAATAACTTCACCTTTGGAAGTCCATCGGTATACGGAAATTGTTTCTCCGGAATTTTATAATTGGCCTTTTTATATCCCGTCTCAACCATCCCCAGGATGGTTTGCACATCAATGCCAATGTTGTATCCGGTAATAATTTTTACCACAATATGCTGATCATCATCATTTTCCGAACGAGGTAAAACGGTTCCCTCAAAAGTTCCTCGCGTGGTATCTACTTTTGTAGTTCCCCAAACGCGAACCTGGTACTTCTTTAAAACTTCGAGTGCCTCCCCTTTATAACCTTGAAAAATATCGTTATCCATTACAATGTATTTTGATGGTTTTCACCTAAACCGATTCTTAAAATTGTTTACTTAACTCCCTTAAGTCCATATTACCCAATGCCTGTTTGCGCAACTGACCAACAACCCAATCACGCATATCCGGTGTCGATACTTCATCCTTGCCCTCCGCAAACTTTGCTTTTAGAACAGGTATTTTAGCCAGAATAACTTCCGGATCAATTCGCTTAAATCCAATGCTTATCAAAATTGAATCAAAATCCATTTTAGGATGTTCAATCATCTCCCGCAACAGGTGCGTTGCCAAATTATAATGAATATGGTTGGTCGTTAAAAAAGCAAACAAATCGTAAATGCGATGGTAATCGAATGGTTCAGGCCCCGAGAACTGGCCTTCAGCAAACTTAAGCTTATGTCCCAGAAAATGAGCAAAATCCTTTGGATTAACATCCAGCTCATTTACAGTTCGCTGAATGAGAGGATACAAATTCTTTGAAAAAAGGTAAGCATAAACTTCTTCATCAACGCCCCATTTTTTGAGTTGCTTATATGAATCAATCACATCTTCCGGCAAATTTTTGGATAACGAGGTGATGTATTTGTCTTCGAGCGGAATAGGAGCTGAATCGGTATCGGGATACATGCGGTCAGCACCTGGTAATACACGTTCAAAAATGGTGGTGCCGTCCGGAAGCGATTTTCTGGTTTCCGGAGGAACACCCTCAAAAGCCATCTTACAACGTTCATCGATGGTCTCAAAAGCAGTTTGCATATCAGCCTCAGGACCCCAAACCAAAACCTGAACATCCTGATCTCCGGCATTCATTTTTTTAGAAAGCGCTTTCCAAACAGAGGAATCTACCAAAATTTCTAAATCCTCACTGGTAGCCATATTGGGCTTTTCAATACAGGCAATCACTTTAAGGCGATCCGATAACTCATTAAAAAAAGTTTGTCCGGGTTGAGTAAAATAAGACATCGCTCCGGCAAATCCGGGAAGATTTACCACCATCACCTTTTCGGCTTGAGCGGCAAAAGGAAGCTGATCGATAAGGGTTCCGGAAACAAACTCACGACTCGCTTTCCAAAGTGAAGCATCTGCAATCTGATTCTTTAATAAATCTCTGATCTGCAAAAGTGCCCATTGCCTGAACACCTCATTGTGAGTTAATTCGGGGATCCATTTGGTATGCGCCACCCCTTTTATTTCAACACGAGTACCTCCTTTGCAACTTACATTGACATCCTGGCGGCCAGCACCAATTCCGGTTCTTACCTTGCCAGTACTGCGGTTTAAAAACCGGATATAATCGCAAGCTTGCTGAATCTCCAGTGGGGTTTCGCAATCGGGATAGGTTACTGTTTCGATGAGCGGCATACCCAAGCGGTCGGTTTTATACACCCGTGTATGTCCTATATCGCTGATTTCTCGACATGAATCCTCTTCAATACTCAACTGAATGAGACGTATTTTCTTGTGAGGAAGTTCCAGTTCACCTTCAACACCCAAAATGGCTGTGCGCTGAAATCCTGCAGGAATACTGCCGTCAAGATATTGCTTACGGGTAATGTGTACTTCTCCTACAACATTCAATTTCGATAACAACGAAATCTCCAATGCAATTTCAAGAGCTTCCCTGTTAATGGGAAATGGAGGTGTATCATCAACTTCATACGTACAGGCATTATCGTTGTTAATGCGATAAATAATTTCCTTACGGGTCCTGAACTCCATCAAAGCTGTTCCATCATATACTCCCAACTCGCTTAAGGTAGGGCGCATGTGCCGAATGAGCTCCGCATCAAAATCGTCATGATCGTGATAAACACCTGCAGGACAATGACAAAAAAGTTTCTCCTTGGTTAAGAGTTGCTGATGAACCTCCAAGCCTGCCATAAAACCCACCTCACGATAGGTTTCATCTGTGGCATCCTTCCGGGGAACATAACCAACCAACTGCTTGCTAGTCTCATAATTACGCCTTGAATCGATATGCATGGTATATGAATTATTGTAACGTTTGAAAAAATGTCAAATGTAACACAATTGAAGCGAAAAAAGGACTGATTTTAATTTATAAACGTTCAAAAAAACGATTGCAGAAAGAAAATCAACTTCGCTAAAAAAACCCAAATATCCACCCTTTCCCTCCCCCGCCTCAAGCGTCCACGCTTGAATGGCCATAGGCCACAATGTCCGTCATTCAACATTCAGTGTTCGACATTCGATATTATTCAATCTTCATTTATCATTTTTTTCGCCATTCACCCTTTCCCACCTTTCAACCTTTCAACCTTTTTCACCTTTCCCCTCTGTCCCTCTGTCCCCTCGCACCTTCCTTACACACTAAATTTTTCTCCACCAATCAGGGCTTTTATTACTTTTGTCGATGTTTGTCATTTGAAAGTAATTCATGAAAGTCGAAAATTTTTTTCCTGCCAACTTACACCGCATTTCTGCAACCTGCCTGCTCATGGTTTTTTGGGGCTTGATACTGACAAGCAATGCATATGCACAGAAAAAATCAAAGGTCTTTATCGATCGTGCAGACCACTTCCGTTTCGACGAAAACATCAACAAGGATGTACAACGACTTATCGGAAATGTAATCATACGCCAGGACTCAGCCTTATTTTATTGCGATAGCGCCTACCTCAACGACCAAACCAATAGCTTTGAGGCCTTTAACAGTGTTCACATCAAGGTAAACGATACCGTAGATGTGTACAGCGACCGACTACTCTATGATGGAAATACCAAAATAGCAGAGCTCTTCGACAATGTAAAACTAGTGGATAAAAATACGGTATTGACTACTGAGCATTTGATTTACAACAGAATAACCAAAACCGCTTACTACGATGTAGGCGGAAAAATTGTAAATGACGAGAATAACTTAACGAGTAAAATCGGCTTGTATTTTACCACCTCACGCACCTTTCATTTCCGTAAAGATGTCGTGCTGGTCAATCCCGATCAGGAAACCTACTCCGACACACTCATCTACAATACCAATACTGAAATTGCCTATTTTGTTGGCCCTACCGTGATTCGCAGCGATGAAAATATTGTGTATTGCGAAAATGGATGGTACGATACCAAAAACGATTTATCCAAACTCAACCAACGTCCACGCATTAGCAACATGGAACAGACAATTGTCGCCGATAGCCTCGACTACGACAACGAACTCTTCTTTGGAAAAGCATTCGGGAATATTGAAATCATCGATACAGTACACAACATGATTATCAAGGGCAATTATGGGGAGTTTTGGGATAAACAAGGAAAGGCCTTTATCACTGATAAAGTGTACGCAATCACTTACGATAAAAAAGATTCACTTTTTATTCACGCAGATACTTTTTGGGTTTATTTCGATAAGGAACGTCAAGCGAAAAAAATGAGCGCTTATTATGGTGTTCGGTTTTACCGCACTGATTTACAAGGCAAATGCGACTCTCTGGATTACCGCATGAGCGACTCAACCATTCACCTTTATCGCGATCCGGTTCTTTGGTCAGGAAAAAACCAACTAACGGCTGATTCCATTAGTATTGCCGTCGTTAACAACAAAATCGATTCTCTGGTGATGTACAACAGTGCCTTTATCATTTCCAACGATACCACTGATACCTTCAATCAAATCAAAGGTAAAAACATGGTGGCCTATTTTATACGGAATGAGTTATCGAAAATTAATGTGGACGGAAATGCCCAAACGGTTTATTATGTGCGCGAAGAAGATGGGTACCTGGTAGGCATCAATCTGGCTGAATCGAGCACCATGCAAATTCGGGTAAAAGACAACCAAATACAAAATATCAGCTACCAAAGCTCTCCCGAAGAAACCATGTATCCCAAAGACAAACTTTCTAATAAACAGACTGTGCTCAAGGGATTTACCTGGCAACAACACCTCAGACCATTGAAAAAAGAAGATATTTTTATCAGACCGGAAGAAAAAACAGCTGAAGAAGAAACAAATAATTGAGGAATCAATCCCATACCTTCATCAACTTCAACATTTGATAAAAAACGAAGTTCCCTGTTCTTAAACTATGTTTGCAACCTCAATCAATTACAACCATGAAAATACTTCAATTAGTTGTCCTGATCTTCTTCGTCTTATCTACTACCTACTGTTCAAAAAGAGTTGATCCTCCTGAGGTTATTCCTGACCCGGAACCAACAATTATATTTGAAATCCCTCAAACCGAAGACATTGTCATGTATGAGGTGAACCTAAGGGCATTCAGTAACGCCGGTGATTTAAAAAGAGTGACCTCAAACTTAAACCACATTAAGTCACTTGGAGTGACCTTAACTTCTCCTGGGACTTTTATACCCAAATAAAAAAAGTGTTTGGCAATACGGCTCTACCAAGCTCACTATATGCAACAAACACGGCTGAATACCAAAACATCCCCAACGGGAAACAAAAACTCAGGTTTACCACC
>JBFHGX010000106.1:0-13451 GCA_041582875.1 Bacteroidales bacterium
ATGGTTTTAGAGTTAAAGTTTGAAAATTTCCAGACATTAATTAAATGCTATCAATAATCCTCCGGTAATGAAGGCCAGTACCCACCAAATGTAAGCGTAGCGTGAATACAGGTGCAATCTTTTTGGTACTGCAGCATTTATTCCTGATTTTGCAATCAGATTCCACATAAAACCCGCATCGAGTAACATCCCCAAAAGGGAAGAATAACCAATAAACCCGTGTAAAGTGAACCCTCCTTTACTCGATCCCAAAATCATAAAAATGGTTGCCGTGATATCAAGCAATACGCCCAGCGTTAAAAAAGAAATCGCCATGCTGCTGATATTTTTGGAACGTTGCTCAGTAATTATCCCGATGGAGTAGGAGAGAAGCGCAAAAAAAACGATGCTTGTTCCCAATTGTAAATACGTATTCATATGTGGAGGTTTTGGTAATTCGCCACAAATGTAGGGATTATTGAGTTGTTTGTTCAGGATGAAAAAGCTAAGATATTTTCTAATGGAAAGACTTCTTTATTTTCCATCCGTGTTCGCATGGTGCATTAACCTTCAAATACCTATCTTTGCCACCAAACTCATCACAAAATGTTAAAGGCCGAAAACATACGGAAATCTTTTGGAAATGTGCATGTGCTTTCGGGTATTGATATGCAGGTGGCTGAGGGTGAGATAGTAAGTGTTGTCGGTAAGTCAGGTGCCGGAAAATCTACCTTGCTACAGATTCTGGGTACCATTGAGAAAGCTGACCAGGGAAAGGTGTTTATTCACGGCGTAGATGTACTTGCTTTGGGAAATAAGGCCATTGCTGCTTTTCGCAACAAGCACATGGGTTTTGTTTTTCAATTTCACCACTTATTGCCTGAGTTTACTGCACTCGAAAATGTGTATATCCCAGCCCTCATTGCCGGAGATTCAAAACGGGAGGCTGAAAAAAAGGCCAAAGAATTACTCGAGTTTCTGAATCTAACACACCGAATGACGCACAAACCATCGGCCATGTCTGGAGGTGAGCAGCAGCGTGTGGCCATTGCCAGAGCGTTGATTAACAAGCCTTCGGTAGTGCTTGCAGATGAGCCATCTGGAAATCTCGACAGTCAGGCCTCCGACGAATTACATCAACTTATTTTGCGTCTTCGTCAGACTTTTAATCAAACATTTGTTATCGTTACCCACAACCGCGAGCTGGCTGATATGGCTGATCGGAAACTGGTGATGAGCGATGGGAAAATACTTCAACAAAATAATCCGGACAAAACATCGTTGTGAAAACAACCTGTTCTAACTAAATCAGGTATGCGATTCTATGCTTAAATACATTAAACCTTACATAAAGTTAATTTTTGGTCAACTGACCTTCGTATTTGCCCTGCTGATTATAGCTCAATCTGCCATGGCTCAGCAAGCATTAAATTACGATGAAGCCATCATTTATGGTGACCGTAAGTTAAAGGAGGCTTCGTTTCAGGATGCCAAAGCTTATTATCAAATGGCCCTTAGGTTTAAGCCTGATGATGCCTATTCTAAAGAAAAAATCTCAGAAATCATTGCCAAAATGCAGGCTAAGATGGAGAGTGAGGACGCCTATTACGATTTTATCGATAAAGCTGATGAACTCTTTGAAGGCGGTAAGCTAAATATGGCCATTATCCAATATCAAAAGGCGTTGGAAGTTATTCCGGGTGATGAATATGCCGCAGGACAGGTGACTAAAATTATTACTTTTCAGGCCAAGGAAAAAGAAAAGTTGGAACATTATGATCAGTTGATGAAGTCATCGGCGGCGCTGGTGTCCAATAAAAGCTACGATGAGGCCATGGCTCAATTGATAGAGGCTCAGTCAATTTTCCCTGCCAATAGCGAGCCGGGTGAGCAATTGGCCCTGGCCAAAACCCTTAAAGCCGATTGGGTAGACAAACAACAGCGGTGTGCTGAAAAAATGGAAGAAGCTTCGCGTTATATTCTCATTAATAATTATGTAACTTCATTGGAGCTTTACGAAGAGGCCTTGTCGATCATTCCTGATCAGCAGGAGGCTTTGGATAAGGTAAAAGAAATAAAGCCTTTGGCTGAAAAGCAAAAAAAATACAACTGGCAAGTGGAAAAGGCTGATGAGTCCTATGTAAACAAAGATTTTATTGCGGCACAAAAGGAATATGAGGTGGCCAAAGCCTTGTGGCCCGAAAAAACCTACGCCGCTGATATGTTGGCTAAAATACAGGAACAATTGGCTGATCAGATGAAGGATCTGGACAAAAACTACACCCTTTTTATTCGGCGTGGAGATAGCCTTTATGATGTTCAAGCCTATTCCGAAGCCAAGGGAGAATTTGGTCTGGCACTCAATCTTAAACCAAACGAGTCTTATCCCAAATCCAAACTGGCAGCTATCGATGCTTATTTTGCTGATCAGCGCAAAGCTTTTGAAGCCAATTATGGGCAGATGGTTGCTTCTGCTGACAGCGCTTTTAATGCCAATTTGTTTGGGGTTGCAAAGCAGAAATACGAAATGGCACTTGAGGTTAAGCCCGAGGATCCCTATCCGCAGGAGCAAATGACCAAAATCGATATCAAATTAGAAGAGTTGGCTGTGTTGGAACGCGCCAACCGTGCTTATCAAGACTTAATTGCTGAGGCAGATCAGTTGTCTTCGGGCGGTCAGTTTGATTTGGCCATTGCCAAATACCGAGAAGCGCAGGCGTTGAAATCCATGGAGAACTATCCTGCAGAACGCATTGAGGCCATCCAAACTTTAATGGCGGATGCCAAAAAACAACGCGAAATTGAAGAAAAATACCAGGAACAAGTTTTACTGGCCACCCGATTGTTTACTGACGACAACCTGGCGCAATCGCGGATGGCATGGCAGAATGCCCTGGAGTTAAAACCCTTCGAAATGCTGCCTAAAACCAGAATGGCTTCCATTGATAGTCTGGTAGATGCTCGTGCCCGTCAGGCGGAAATTGATCAGGAATATCTGGCCTTGATTCAGTCGGGCGATTCTCTTCAAAATCTTAAATTGTATGCCAACGCTTTGGTTGTTTTTGAGCAAGCATCAACTGTTAAGCCTGAGGATCAGGTGGCACGTCAACGCATTCAAAGTGTGAAAACAATCCAAATTAATTTGGAGAAAGAAGCTGCCCGAAAGAAATCCTATGCCGAAAGCATTGCTAAAGCTGATGGTTTGTTCGAGAAGGAGAACTATGAATTGGCCAAAGCAGCATATGAAAAGGCACTTACTTTCGGTGCCAACGAAACCTATCCCAAAGAGCGCATTGCTGAAATCGATCAGTTGCTGGTTAAACTCGCCGCTGAACGCGAACAGCGTTTCAAGGATGCCGTGGCCAGCGGAAGTGCAAAGTTTGATCAGGGAGATTATAAAAATGCGGTTGAAGATTATCGTCTGGCAGCCAGCATTAAACCTGCTGATGCCTTTGTTGCTGGTAAAATTTCCGAGTGTGAGTCTAAGATTGAAGAAATGATGAGGGCCATTATGGCCGAATACAATCAGGCTGTAGCTGAGGCAGATAAGTTGTATGCAGCCAAGATTTACGACAAAGCTATTTCCGGATACAAAAAAGCGGAGTCCATCAATCCTGATGAAACTTATCCTCGCGAAATGGTGGACAAAATTACCCGATATATTGAGGAAAATGCCATTACAGATATCCTGAATAGTTCGTTGACCGTTCAGTCGAAAACCACTGAGAAACTCACCTTCGATCCTGTGCCGGTGAATGTGCGCAAAAGCAATTATATCATGGTAAAAGCCAAAAGTTTGACTGGAAAATCAGCTTCAGTTATTTTTTCCTATGGAAGTGACAATGGCAAGAATGGCGGTTTTGTAGTGACCATTCCTGAAGGAGATCTTTCGCAAGATTTTATTATACGGGTAGGCAATCAGTATAAGTGGTTTTCGGAGGATAACAACTGGATAGAAATTTATCCGGAAAACGGCGATATTGAATTGACCTTAGTACGAATTTCAACCTCCAATTAATTATGTCATCAGTTGATAATGAAATCATAAAGAAGGCTCAGTTGGCCATCGACTTTACCGAAATCAGAAACCATATCGATCAAATATCGGCCATCATTGCTCAAACCGAAAAGCCTGTCGATTTGTTGAGACTCAGGGCTTCCTTATGGGTAAAACTTGATGAGAAGGGTCGGGCAATCAACGATTACCACGAAATCCTGAAATGGTTGCCTCAAGATGCGGAAGCTGCGGGCCAAGTGCATTTGTTGCAAACCATTCTGCGTTACAACAATTCGGATATCTATGCTAATACCAATACCCATATGGATCCCTGGCTTGAATAAGTGATTCACATCAAGCGTCATTGACGTTTTTACCAAAGAATTATAAATTTCACGGGTTTTAATGCAGGTGTCAGGAGTTAACTCACCATTGTATTCCTTATCTTTGTTGTTTTACAATCACAAGATAACTGCTGAATATATGAATCCAACTACAATACTTTCTGTATTTCCGATGATGGAAAATATCCCGGAAAAATACCGTTTAGCTAAGCCTTTTGAACAGAAAGCGTATTTAATCAATGGTGAGATTCACCAATGGCAAGGTAAAAGCCAGCAGGTTTTTTCGCCTGTTTTTGTTCAAAATGCGGACAAATTCGACAACTATATTGGTTCATATCCCCTTATGGAGTCGGATGAAGCACTGCAAGCTTTGGCCGCTGCTGTTGAAGCCTTTGATGCCGGACGTGGCGCTTGGCCTGCCATGTCGGTCGAAGAAAGAATCAGCCATGTTCATCGCTTTGTGTTTTTGATGAAGGAAAAACGCGATGAGGTTGTTAAGATGCTCATGTGGGAAATAGGGAAAAATCTACCTGATTCCGAAAAAGAGTTTGATCGTACGGTGGAGTATATTCTCGATACCATTGAGGCACTTAAAAACCTGGATCGTGAATCGTCTCGGTTTACCATTCAACAAGGTATATTGGCACAAATCAGGCGAGCTCCTTTGGGAGTCGCATTGTGTATGGGTCCCTATAATTATCCGTTAAACGAAACTTTTACGACGCTAATTCCGGCTTTGATTATGGGCAATACCATCATCTTTAAGCCGCCAAAAATGGGTGTTTTGTTGCATGCACCTTTGTTGCAGGCCTTTTGCGATGCCTTCCCGAAAGGGGTTGTAAATACAGTTTACGGCGACGGACAAAAAATCATCGCGCCACTCATGGAATCGGGAAAAATTGATGTGCTTGCCTTCATTGGCTCAAGTCGGGTGGCCGATATCTTGAAAAAGCAACACCCCAAACCTCACCGCATGCGTTCCGTATTGGGATTAGAAGCCAAAAATCCTGCCATCATTCTGCCCGATTGTGATTTGGAGGCTACTGTAAAGGAATGTGTGATGGGGAGTTTGTCGTTTAACGGACAGCGTTGTACCGCGCTTAAAATCATGTTTGTACATGAAAATATATATGAAGCCTTTTTAAGTAGAATGGCCGAAGAAATAAAGCAATTGAAAAAAGGAATGCCTTGGGAATCAGGTGTTCAGATAACTCCATTGCCGGAACCCGGTAAGGCAGAGTATATTCATGACTTGATTGCTGATGCCGTTGAAAAGGGTGCCAGATTGATCAATGCGGATGGTGGAACTGCAGATAAAACACTTGTGACTCCGGCTTTGGTAGCTGATGTTACTAAAGAAATGCGTCTATACCACGAAGAACAATTTGGGCCGGTAGTTCCGGTGTGTTCGTATACGGATATTCAGGAGCCATTGGATTATGTCATACATTCGGATTACGGACAACAAGCCAGTATTTTTGGCCAAAATCCCGATGAGATGGCACGACTCATCGATACTTTGGTGAATCAGGTTTGTCGTGTAAATGTGAATTCCCAATGTCAGCGCGGGCCAGATGGATTTCCGTTTACCGGAAGGAAAGATTCTGCTGAAGGAACTCTCTCGGTAACCGATGCTTTGCGTGTATTTACTATCCGCACCTTGGTAGCGGCCAAGCAAACCGAAGCCAATAAAAAGTTAATTACTTCAATCCTCAAGGATCAAAAATCCAAATTTCTATCAACAGATTACATCCTATAATTGATTATCCTATGAAAAAATGCATTGTAGTTCTTGGAGCTGGTTTGGTTGGAAAACCCATTGCCCTTGATTTGGCTAAAGACGCCCAAACTCAGGTTGTTTTGGTTGATGTAAACCCTCCTTCGGCAGAGTTTGGACAAAAGAATGGAATTCAGGTGGTGCAGTCAGACTTGTCCCGAGAAGGAGCTGTGGCAAAGGTAGTTAAGGGTGCTGATTTTGTCGTGAACGCCGTGCCCGGATTTATGGGGTACAAATGTTTGTCGGAAATAATTGAAGCAGGTAAAGATGTGGTGGACATTGCCTTTTACCCTGAGAACCCCATGGATTTGGATGCCCTTGCCAAGAAACATGGTGTGCGTGTGATTTGCGACATGGGCGTAGCTCCCGGTATGAGTCATTTGTTGGTGGGGCATTTTGCCCATCAGCTGGATCATGTGGAACGCGCAGATATTTTCGTGGGTGGACTTCCCAAAGTGCGCACTCAACCCTGGGAATACAAGGCTGTTTTTTCTCCTATCGATGTGTTGGAAGAATATACGCGGCCTGCCCGGTTAGTGGAACGTGGAAAAATTGTGGTGAAACCGGCACTCACCGAAGTAGAACCTTTGGAATTTGAGGGTTTGGGAACTTTAGAAGCTTTTAATAGCGACGGACTCCGTTCGTTGGTATATACCATCAAAGCCGATTTGATGCGAGAAAAAACATTGAGATATCCGGGTTATACCGCTAAAATTAAAACGCTAGCCGATTCAGGTTTTTTTAATCCTGATCCAATCACGGTTAATGGATCTCAAGTTTCCCCATTATCGCTTACTGCGAAACTACTGTTCAAACAATGGAAGTTAAATGAGGGAGAAGAAGATTTAACCGTGATGCGAATCATTGTCGAAGGTTCAAAATCAGGTGTTCGTCAGCGTTTTGAAAGTAATTTGCATGATGAATACGATCCTGAAACCCGTGTCCATAGCATGGCACGTACCACCGGGTACGCAGCTTCGGTGGCTTTACGTTTTTTGATACAATCGAGTACTTTGAAACCCGGTATTACCCTTCCAGAAAGATTGCCTTTGGAAGAAGGAGCTGTAGCTTTTATATTGGAAGGTTTGCAACAGAGAAACATATATTATAAAAATACCCAAGTCATACTGTAACGAGCTATGCCCCGACCACGAAAAAAACAAGTTATTAAAAAATTTGGTGCCTTTGCCGGCGTTTTTACACCCTCGTTGTTGACCATCCTGGGTGTTATTATGTACCTGCGTTTAGGATGGGTTACCGGAGTGGCCGGACTTTGGGGGGTGATTGCCATCATTCTGCTGGCTCATGTTATTTCGGTTACCACCGGATTGAGTATATCGTCCATTGCTACAGATAAACGAATTAAAGCCGGCGGACTCTATTATATGCTTTCCCGATCGTTGGGATTACCCATGGGAGGCTCTATTGGCATTACCTTGTTTGTCGGTACAGCCTTGAGTATTTCGCTCTACTTGGTTGGTTTTACAGAGAGTTTTTTGTCGATTCCGGAAGTTGTCAAGTGGTTAGGGATTACTGAATATTCTGTCTATCATGTTCGGGTAATCGGTTCAGCAGTATTGGCTTTGTTGGTCATTATTGCCCTCATCAGTACCAATTTTGCCATTAAAACACAATTCATCATTCTGGGTGCCATTTTTTTATCATTGGTTTCAGTTATTGTAGGGTTGGTATTGAATTTTACACCTGCCGAAGGAGCAGCCATCACTTCGGTAAAACCATTCACTGAGTTTTCTTTTGCCACCGTATTTGCCATTTTTTTTCCAGCGGTTACAGGGTTTACTGCAGGTGTGGCCATGTCGGGTGATCTGAAAGATCCAAAAAATGACATTCCCAAAGGAACCATGTTGGCCATCGGTACTGGGCTGGTTGTCTACCTGGTTCTGGCCATTTCGTTCTATTATTTTGTCGATAGGGAATTGCTGGTTAGCGATTACAATTTCCTGATAAAAATTGCTTGGATACCAGCCTTGGTGATTGCCGGAATCTGGGGCGCTACGCTATCTTCGGCATTGGGCGGGATACTTGGCGCACCGCGTATTTTGCAAGCCATTGCCCTCGATAGGATTGTTCCAAAAGTGTTGGGCAAAGGATTTGGTGTAAATCGTGAACCCCGGAATGCTTTGTTATTTACCTTTCTGTTGGCTGAACTGGGAATTTTGATCGGCGATTTGAATATAATTGCCGGCGTAGTAACCATGTTTTATCTCACGGCCTACGGGTTTATCAACATTGCCTTTGCGCTTGAAAAATGGGCCAGTGTGGATTTTCGACCTTCCTTTAAAATCACTTTATGGATTGGAATCATTGGTTTCTTGGCTGTTTTTATCATGATGATTCAACTGGACATCTTGTCGATGCTGGTGGCACTTGTCCTGTTGTTTATTATTTATAATCTCATTCAACGCAAGCAACTGTCGTTGGATATGGGCGATGTGTGGATGAGTGTAAGAGCGTCAATGGTTCGTAAGTTGCTTACAGCCATGGATAAAAAACAGTTAAATGAACGGAATTGGCGGGCTAACATATTGCTTTTTAGTGGTGGAACCAGTACCAGGCCTCATTTGATTGAGTTCGGAAAATGTTTGGTGGGCCGACATGGGTTGATTTCGAATTTTGATTTAAAAAGAACTGATCAATCAAAGGTGCTTTTTCCCAAGAGTCAGCAAGCGATTTCTTCAAAAGGAGAGGCAGAAGAGGAGGGGATTTTTACCCGTCGCCAGGAGTGCAATGATATTTTTGAAGGTATCCAAAACATTGCGGCTACCTACGGGTTTTCTGGCGTGGAGCCAAATACGGTTTTGATGGGGTGGGGACGACAAACTGAAGATCCGGTTGGCTTTGCGCGAATGTTGCGACATCTGTCTGATCTGGATATGAATATCGTCCTTCTCGATTATCATCCCGAAAGGGGATTTGGAAATTACAGTCAGATTGATTTGTGGTGGCGTGGCGGATCGAACAACGGCAATTTGATGTTGGCCTTTATTAAATTTATGCGTAGCTCGTACGAATGGCGCAATGCCCGGGTAAGGTTGATTATTATCAACGATAAAAACGATAAAAAATCTGTGATTGAGCGTGATGCCAAACAAGTACTCGAAAACATGCGTATGGATGTTCAGATAAAAGTGCTTAATAATCAACATGATAAACGTCCGGTCAATATGATCATTAAGGCCCATTCATCTAAAGCCGACCTGATATTTTTAGGGCTTGCTGATGTGCGTGAAGGTCAGGAAATGGAGTTTATCGAACGTGCCGACTACCTATACAAAGATTTGGGAACGGTAGCCATGGTGAATGCTTCATCCTTTTTTAAGGAGTTACACATTGGGCTAGCCAAATAAAGGTTTGGGGTTGACTTCTGGAGGAATCACCAGGATTAGCAATCCTCTTTTCATTGTAAAAAAAACAGATGATTTCTGACAAGTTAATCCCTGAAACAAAAACTTGTCCCTGCAAACTATTTAATAATGTACATTTGTAGTTGCCCATCGGGGATGGGATATCAATATTTATTCATTTGTAAAATTGTATTTATGAAAAAAAGTTTACTTTTTATTGCCCTCTTTATTGGGTTCATGGTTTCGTTACAAGCACAAACTCTGGTTTCAACGGAAGTGCAAAAGAAAAATGTGGTGCTGGAAGAATTTACCGGAATCCATTGTCAGTATTGTCCTGAAGGACATGCCATTGCACAGGCATTACAAAATGAAAATCCCGGTGATGTGGTTCTTATCAATATCCATCAAGGGAGTTTCGCTATTCCCAGTGGCAGTGAGCCTGACTTCAGAACACCTTTTGGTGATGCCATTGCAAATCAAACTGGCTTAACAGGATATCCTTCAGGAACGATCAATAGACATGTTTTTCCTGATTTGGCCTCAGTAACTGCGTTAAGCCGTGGAGCCTGGACAACGGCTGCCGGATTAATTCTGGAAGAGAACAGTCCTGTAAATGTGGGCGCATCAACAAGCTACGATGAGGCCACACGTGAATTGACTGTCAATGTTGAACTTTATTACACCAGCGATAGTCCTGAAGGAAGTAATTTTATTCAAGTGGCCTTGCTGCAGAGTGGCATTGTTGGTCCTCAAACCGGTGGTGGAATGGGAAATAATTACATTCATAACCACATGTTGCGTTACTTGATTACCGACCAATGGGGCGAAGAGATTACCACCACCACCGCAGGTTCTTTTGTTCAAAAAACCTATGTTTATACCATTCCTGATAATTTTACTGATGTGCCTTGTATTGTAGAGGATTGTCAGGTGGCTGTGTTTGTTACTGAAAGTCACCAGGAAGTGTATAGTGGCGTTGAGGTAGCCGCCATCGATGGAACCACCCTACTCACAGCTGCATTATCATCACCTGAGGAATTTGTGTTGATTGGTGAGTCCGGTTCGACTTCTACATTCGAATTGAATATAACGAACTTACTTCCTGCAGCGGATGATTTTGAACTTACCCTTACCAATGAAAATCAACCTGCCGGATGGAACAGTGCTTTTGTTGTAGACGGTATGGCATATGACGAAACAGCCATTGTAAATATCGATCCGGGTAATCCTAAAGATTTCTCGATAGAAGTAACTCCCGATGCTGCATCAGCAGTGGTAAAATATACATTTTCGGCACAATCTCTTACTCATCCCAATGCACCCATTGTGATGATGAGCGTATATGTGATGTCAGAAGTTAACGATTTGTTGGTAAATAACCAGGGCGCCTGGACAAATGGTGATCCTGCAAGTTTTCAGCAAGATTATTTCGACGCCTTTGATTATGCTAACATGCAAAAATATACGGCATGTGATTACAGCGCGTTTAAGATGCTGGGAGCCGAGCAAAAGCTTAACAATGTGTACAATATCTATTTCAATATTGGATGGACATTTCCTTCTTTTACAGATGAGAATGTAGGTTATTTAGCAACTTTCCTTGATGCTGGAGGTAATCTCTTTGTGGCGGGTCAGGATATTGGTTGGGATACCTGGGAGAATGACGGCAATGGAACTGCAATTACACGTGCTTTTTATACCGACTACCTCAGTGCAGATTATAAAGCTGATGGAAGCACCGCAAACAATTCAGCTTCAGCTTATCCCGGAGAAGAGATTTTTGGGACTATGACTTCATTTTCCATTACAGATGTTTATGGTGGAAATATGTATCCCGATCAAATAAGTCCTTTAGGAGAGGGCATTTCCATTTTTAAATACAACGACAGCGATACCAAGAGTGCAGCCGTACGCGTAACCAATGGAGTTTATAAAGTGGTTTACCTTGGTTTTGATCCTTCAATGATCCCTGCTGACGACCGCAATGAATTGATTAAAAGAACCGAGGACTGGTTCAATGTATCAGTAGGTGTTGGTGAGTTAGTTACAGAAGATATTAAGTTGTATCCTAATCCGGCCAGCGACTACATTAACATAGAAGCACCCAATTCAAAAGTGCAAATTTACAATTCGATCGGTTTGTTAATGCTGGAGGTGAATACCAGTGATGCAATCTCAACCCTTAATATTGCTGACTTCAATCCTGGCAGTTATTTTATTCGTGTAACGAGTCAGGACAAAAATGCAGTTGAAACGCTTATCGTGTATTAAATCGCAAGCCTTTATTAATAATTCTGCGGATACGTGATCCTGCGATAAAAAACTTGGGAGCCTTGTTTTGTGATTTTTAGTATCACAAAACAAGGCTTTTTCTTTGATAGGGCTGATGAAGGGTCTATTCTGTTTGGATAAATCCTGCTATAACCGGCAAATCTCCTGAAAATGAGATTCGGAAATTGACATTGATTGTCTCAATGCAAACGTTTGTAATTGGTCATTTAACAACTCGTTAACACTCTGTGTGCAAAACATCATATAATAATGGAAGTTTTATTAGCTGTATAGGTATATATACTCAAATAGCCATAATTTTACAACATCCTAAAGTACCTGTAGTATATGGAAAATTTGTACTTCCTACCTGATAAAATCGATATGACATTTGCCAAAATGTTTGAATTGCTTTATCGTACATGTGTGGATGAACGATTAGTTCGTTTTTTGCCAGAAAGTAACATTATCCAATACTATTTTCAATCCCAAAACCATAACCCAGTTAATTTGTATAATTAATAAAATGATGAATCAATCTACCCTTCAAAAAACCGTTCTGTTATTCCATTTTATTTTTATTTCTGTTCTGTTAAATGCACAAATCTATGCTCCTGAAGGACTGAATATGCCTGGTGGATGGAATGGCTGGACAAATCCACCGGTAAACAATCTGGCATTAGCCAGTAGCACCCAGGTTACCGGAGGACTTGTTATATCAATCACTGAAGGAACGGCACGATGGCAAACCCGTTTTCATGCGGCAGCTACAGGAGGCGATATGATTGGAGGAACCTACGAATGGTTATTTACGAGTGGATCAGAAACAACACCTTGGAGCAATAAGTGGGCAGGTACCAATGTGAATGTGGATGAATTGCAATCGTATAGCTTTAATACAGGAAGTAACAATTCAATTGTAGTTGAAAACGAACATTGGTATACCATGAATTGGGAAGATATTGGATATGTAGATTCTCGAGCTATTTTTATGAAAACCACCAATGAACCTGTTGAAATTACTTCAGTGTCGGTTCCTTCCGCTGTGGCTGAAAACACCCCAGTCAATATAAATCTTACAACAAATGCAACTCCTTCAGTAGAAGAGTTATTGATGTTGCGTTACAGCATCGATAATTGGATGAGTTCTGATATCGCTGTCTTTTCCATGACAGGGAATGCTGGTTTGGCTGTAATTTCCGGACAATCCGCAGGAACTACAGTTGAATACTATACATTTAGTACCACTGTTTCGGGGATATCCTCAGATTACGATTTGTATTCAATTGAAATAAATAATAATGGGGGATCCAATTATAGTTACACTGTAGTTCCCCCTGATCCCGAAATCACATGGGCCAACCTGCAATACCCTGAATCCGGCACCATTGAACTGGGCGATAGCTTTGATGTATACGCCCAAGTCTATGTTGAAACCATCACCGACCAAGCAGGTCAGGGCGCTGACGTTCAAGCTTGGATTGGCTATTCAACCACCGATACCCATCCTGCCACCTGGACGAACTGGATTCCCGCAACTTTCAACACCGACCAAGGCAGTAACGATGAATATCAAGCCGACCTTGGAGCAAACATCACCACCCAAGGCACATACTACTACGCTTCCAGATTCCAATACCTGTCACAACCTTATGAATATGGCGGCTTTGATGGCGGCTTTTGGGATGGAGCTACGAACATCTCTGGTGAACTCACAG
>JBFHGX010000107.1:0-13296 GCA_041582875.1 Bacteroidales bacterium
ATGTCCATGCCATGTTTTTTTGTTCTGAATAACCGTTGTCCTTCGATCCCTATTTTCATTGGTTTTGGTATTTTAATGTTTCTTTTTTATCTGGAATGCGTTATAGGTATGTTTAGTATGGATAAAACTTTCATTGGCCTTGCGCATTTTTAACAATGACATCAACATCGACAAGAACCCTAATGGTAATGCCCACAGGGCTTTTAATGTTCTAAAAGTATAAAATTTTCTTGGTATTGCTAAAACAAACACCAAAATTATTAACATGAGATCGATTGTCCATAAAAAACACCAAGGCCGGATATTTAAAATACAAGTAAACAATACAGCGAAAAAGAGTAAGCCAAGAAGTAAAATACGGGGTAATTGCAGGTATTGCAGTGCTTTAAAAAAATATTCGTAATTGCTGTCAGATATCAATTGTTTAAAGGAAGGGGCGAGGTTTTTCCCAAAGAAATGAAACTGAGCCGATAGCCATCGCCTACGTTGTTTACCAAAAACACGTGCATTTTGTACTTTTTCGTCGTAAACCAATGCATTTGGAAGGTATTCGATGGTTCGTTTATCAGCAAATAGACGCATCTCGATCTCTTTATCAAAACCACCAACTACTTCTACTTCTCCGATCATCTTTTTAAAATACTGAAATTCGAAGGCCATGGCACTGCCAATAAGTGTGGATGAAAGACCAAGGGATCTTTGTCCATGCCTAAAAATATTGTTGTTAATTTCCTCGCTTACCGCATCAAGAACGGCAAAATTGGTGTTCATATTCTTAGCCATACGGTGTCCTTGAACAGCAATATAGCCGTTGCTGAAGGCTGCATTCATTTGATGCAGGAAATCAGGAGCCATTAGGTTATCGGCATCTAAAACGCAAGCAATGTCATAATCGTCTGATATCTGTTCGAAGGCAAACTTGAGTGCCCTTGATTTTGTACTGATTTTAAAGTTTTTAGCCAGCACCATAGCTTGTGTTTTATTGAGGTTGCTGATGGTTTCAGGTTTAAATGCGTCAGCAATAACAACTACATCGAACTTATCAGCGGGATAATCTTGTTTAAAGGCCTCATTTACTACTTCCAATATAACTTCATCTTCCATATAAGCTGGAATCATAATGGCAAATTTTCTCATTATATCATCCTGAGCATGGGCGGGGTGGTAGGTGAAAATACTGGCCAACGAAAATACAAACAACATAATTATTGTTACTGTAACGTAAACAAAAATAATGAGTTGCACAATGTCGAACAAAAAAATCATGGTTTAGAGTTTTGGGTTTTCATGAATTTCAGCTGAAAATGCATTTTTAATGTTCCATCCGATCGCCTGATAATAAGCCAGGAAAAGTTTGATTTTTCCCTTAAGTAGAAACTTGAAAGCATTTTTCGGGATTGCGACCAATACCTGATATCCTAAAGCATAAATAAATGTTTTGCCATGAATATTGCGTCGAAGATATACAATTCGGTTTCTGTTTTGATAGTAAATTTTTAAGGCGCTTAATCTTCCAGTTGAAACGGATTCTTTGTGAAGCACATACGAATCGTGTACATAATACATGCTATAGCCAGCCCTTTGTATACGTTCGCACCAATCTGCTTCCTCATAATATAAGAAAAAAATGTAAGACATTAACCCGATTTCTTTTACTACTCTCATGGGTACCATCATCGCAGCCCCATGCGTAAAAGGAGTTTCTCTATCCTTATCATGCTGTCCTTTATCCTTCTCCCAATAGCCGATAGCTGTGTTTCGCATGGTAATGGGATGAAAAGGTGTGAAACCGGCAAACTGTAAGGTATCAGGTTGGTAGTAAAACTTTATTTTAGGACTTACTGAACCAATAGTTGGATCACTCTCCAGTTTTTTTATGAGAGGTTCCATGAAGTTTGGTGGTACTTCAATGTCGTTATTGAGTAATAAAACATACTCACCACGAGCCCGCATGAGTCCAAAGTTATTACCCGCAGCAAATCCATAGTTAATGGGATTTTTTATCAATATTACATTGGGGTACCTTTGCTTTATAATATCAGGATCGTCTTCAGTTGAATTATTATCAACGATGATAACTTCAAAATTGGGATAAGAAATTTTATTTAGTGACTCGAGCAATGCACACGTTACTTCTGACTGATTAAAATTGACAGAAATAATCGATACGAGTGGATAATATTTCCTTTGTCCAGCCATTATTTCCCCTTTTTATTTGAAGGGGGAGAGGCTTCAGCATGCCCATGTGTCGTGTGAAGAAATTTTTTGCTGGCTCCTTTTATCTTGAAGAGACTCACCATCATAAGGAAAAAACCTTTGGGGACCATGAGCAACGCTCTGAAAGTGCGAACTGTATATAGTTTTTTAGGGACTGAAAATAACAAGGCAATTGTGGTTAATACAAATAGAGTCAACCAACAATAAACATCAGGGGCTAAAAAACGACTAACGGATGGAGGCAATAACCACTTTGTAAGGGCTACAATTAAGGTAATAATGAACAAAACTCCTGTTAGCAAAATACGAGGAGGTTGAATCATTTGAACTACCTTATCGAAATAATCTATCTGGCCTCTGCTTATCAATCGCCAAAGTCCATCAAAGAAATGACTTTTAAAATAATCTAGTTGAGCGGCAATCCATCTGCGGCGTTGATTAACAAAAACATCTGATTTCTGGGTTTTTTCATCATAAATAATGGCATCATCCACATATGCTATTTTGTGTCCTTCACGGATGATTTTCAGCTCCACTTCTTTGTCCTCACCAACTGAATCCACTGTGGCCATAGTTGATTTGAAAAGGTGATAATCTAGTCCCATCCCTGACCCAATCAAGGCTGAGGAAAGGCCTAATACACGGTGACCTTTACGGAAAATATGGTTGTTTATTTCTTCGCTCATGGCATCGAGAATAGCAAAATTGGCATTCAGATTTAATGCTGTTCTATGTCCTTGAACAGCGGTAAAACCCATTTCGAAAGCTTCATTTATTTTCGTCAAGACATTTGGCTCCATGATATTATCAGCATCTAAAATAAACGCTACATCGTAATCGTCACCGATGGTTTCCATACATTTATTAAGTGCTTTTGACTTTTTGCTTATTTCGAATACTACGACAACAACCTTTATGGGGAGTTGATAAAGTTGATCAAGAGTTTCCTTTGAAAAGCTATCAGCAATAACGATAACATCATATTTTTCAGATGGATAATCTTGGTTTAATGCCTGTTTAGCTACGTTTACAATTACTGCATCCTCTTTGTATCCAGGTATCATCACAGCGAATTTTCGCAATTTGGAAGCCTTCTTATTTAGCCGGGGTTGGCGGTAAAAGAGTCCGGCGAAAGCGAAAATAAAAATGTATAATGTTGCCCAAAGAAGAAAGGCAAATACTAGATACTCAACAATATAAATGAGGGTAAGGATGATTTCCATAATTATTTTTTCGTGAGTTTTGGCATGTCAAATACGATTCCTTTATGATGTGTTAAATTCCACCAAACTGCTTTCCAGAAGGCCCACATTAAATCAATGCGACCTTTTAGCAAGAATTCGAGTGTAATCTTGGGTAAAGTTACAAAATGTAAGTATAGAAAACTCAGAGTTTTTTTGAAACCTGAGGTGTTTCTTCTGGCGAACAGAAATCTACCACGAAGGAGGTAAAAAATCTGAAAAGGACTATTTTTAACCGTAGAGATACTTTCCTTATGTAATACCAATGAACGACCGCAATAATAAATGGCGTATCCTGCTTTCTTAATATGTTGAGCCCAATCATGTTCTTCGTAATAGAGGAAAAAAACATCGGCCATCATCCCAACTTCTTCGATAACTTGCATAGGAACCAGCATTGCTGCGCCAAAAATAGATCCTGTTTCACATATCTGACTATATTGACCTTGATCTTTTTCGGCAAAACCGATGGCGAAATTCCTGATGGTAACCATGTTGAAAGGGGTAAAGCCGGCAAACTGCAGGGTGTTTTCAGTATGAAAATATTGAATTCGAGGACTTACCATACCAATCTTTTCATTGGACTCAAGTAATTCGACGAGAGGCTCTAAAAATCCGGGTTCGACTTCTGTGTCGTTGTTGATAAACAACACGTATTTACCTTTACAATATGGCAAAGCCACGTTGTTTCCACCTGCAAATCCAAGGTTAGCTTCTGTTTTTAAAAGTATTATCTCAGGATATTTGAGTTTGATAATATCTGGATCATCACTTGGGGAGGCATTATCAACAACAAATATTTCGTAATTAGGATAAGTTATTTTTTTGAAGGAGTCAAGAAATTCACAGGTAACACCCGATTGGTTGTAGTTTACTGTAACAACAGAAACCAAAGGATGGTTTTTCGTAGTAGGATTAGTTATTTCCATCGTATCAATCATCAAGTTGTTTAAAAATAGACCTTGGGTTTAAACTCTTAGCTGAAATTGCACTGTATTCACGATCAAGTTGTTGCCCCATGAATATAAATGCCCAGCTGAGATAGACCAACGCTCCGGTTGGCATCTGTCCAAGTACACCATTTCCGTAACTTGCTCCCATTATTCCGATAAACCCTGCAAGCAGGGCACCCAAAGTTCCAGCAAGTTCCTTGTTTTTTATTTTGAGCATTACCAAATAGAATCCTTTTATCGCAATATAGGAAAGGATAAACAAATGGATGAAAAGTCCTACAATTCCTTGTTCTGCCCAAACTTGAACATACCAACTATCCGTAGCTACATTGGCTAAAAAGCCCTGGGGCGAAAACCGTTGTCCCCAGTTACCCGCGCTTCCAATCCCACCACCAAATGGTTTGTCGGCCAAATAGGCTTTCAAAATTTTTCTATTTTCAAGCCTAACAATATAGGAGGCGTCATCGGTAGGTCTGAAAGCGGTTCGCATTCGAGCAATTTGATAGTTGCTCTCACCAATATAGGTCATGGCAAAAAATACGTACATGATTGACATGATTACTCCACCAATAACTAAAACCCTTATATTTTTACTAAGTACTAAATAGGTAACACCACTAAGCATGGGAACAATCATTGCTCCCCGGGTACCTGAAATCATCATCCCCCACAATCCCATTATTCCCATTATAAAGAAAAAAATCTTATTTCCTTTTCCTTTGATGGACGTGGCAACCAAAATTCCTACCACTCCACCAGCACCTTGTGCTGCACCAAATTGTCCCGCGTCACTAAAAAATGAAAAAACACGAAGTTTTCCTAAAATGATGTGGGTAACTCCTCCAACTGTATCAATCCAGAATTGCTCAGCATAATCCAAACCTACATAGAGTTGCTGAAGTCCTTTTAGCGTAGCCAAAATGGTGAAAACTCCCCAAATGTATAAGAAGATATATAGAAATCTTATGCGGTTAAATAGCATTAAACCAAGTGGTAACATAAGAACAGGATACATTGACATCCCACGCATGGCATAAAACCATGCCGTTCGGCTCAATGCCTGAGGGTTGGCCAGTTCTAAAATGCCATAAAAAAACCAGAACGCCAATAGATAACTTATGTCGCGGTTGGCTTGATCTGAATTAATTTTGGAATAGAATTGCTTAAAAAACAATGCTAAATAGGTGATTACCACAATACCATCGATACTTAATCCTAAAGGAACATTCATAATATACCTTGTTAAACCAATGGCGATAAACGACACGATTAATAACGTAATCACACCTATTTGCGGATTGTTAAACAAGCGATTAAGGTATATCAATATAGGAAAAGTGGCAAGAAGTGCTACAGCCACTATAAAGCCTCCCTTAGCAATTATCAAGCTGAATACAACAGCCATCATGAGGATTGTTATAATCACCAATGGATGTTGCAACTTGGCAGCACCGACCATATGTTTAATGCGTGAAATCATGAAAGCTAAAAATACAAATTTTATTGGTTTTCAGGACGAATAATTTTCTTAATAAAACTCCAGTAGAACTGGAATCCTTCGGTTACGATCATCCGGTACTTAATTTTCATGTCTTTTTCAAGATAATAGAATCCAACGCCAATTCCAATGAGAGTAAATAATATGGTGATAATGGCCACAAGTTCGAGAATGGTCACTACTGAAAATGTTTTCGCAATCAGGATTAATTGGGATGTATCTGAAACTCCAGAGAAAATCAGAGTAACTATACTGGAAAACAATATAATATATGATAAGCCAAAAACTACAATTGTGTCTCCAATAATGTTTGACAAGGTCATGTAAATGACTTTAAAGAAATTCTGTTTGGGCTTATTGATACTATCTAGTGCAACACCAATGAATCGATCGATGGGTAGAAGTAATCCGTAAAGACAAAAAATTTGGAATATTCCAGCAGTTTGAGCGTACTCAGCCCCTCCCAATATAACAACAAATTCTTTTGCAAAAAGAAAACTGAAAAGCATCATTGGAATCATTAACAGGAACATACCTCCTGTGTTGCGGTAGAAAATATGCTTTACCAAATCTTTATTACCTTCAATACTAGCTTTTGACATGCCTGGAAATGCTGTCATGGCAAAACTCCGGATGGGAATTTCAATAATTTCAGTAAGCTTCATTGGAATGCTATAAAGCGCAACTCCTGTTGTTCCCAAAAAGGGACTCAGACCAATAATGAAGGTGTCTGCACTTTTTAACAGGTTTGAACCGATAAGGGTACCTGAGGTATATTTACCAAAATTTAGGATGACACGATTGGTAGCTGATTTGGCTCTAAATAGATACAAAATTCCATCCCAATTAAACAAACTAGCGATTAGGCTTGTTGCCAGATTGGTAATAATATAAACCCAGGTAATCATGATTAGTCCGGAATGTAACCAAAAATAGTTGATTACCAGATAAATCATAAATGAACCCACATTAATTATTCTCAATAAAAGGATCAGATCAAAGCGCATTCGAGCTTGTAAAACGGAGAGGGCATTGTTGAAGGGTAAATTGATAATGGCTATCAAGGGGAACCATGTAAAAAACAGTGCAAAACCAGAATCGCTAACAGCTTCGTGCCCTAAATAGTCTACCACCCAAACAACAATCATCAATATAATGGTTGAGCTTAGGTTGATTACATAGTTAGAACCGATTAGTTGCTTGCCTTCTTTGTCTTCTGCGCCACTTAAAAATCTAACAATAGCTGTTCTGGTAATCCCAAAACGCAACATATCAATAAAATTCAGTGTAGTGATAAACAATACCCATTCACCAAAATCGTTGGTTGGCAGAATACGGACCAGTAAAACAAAGGAAAAAAAACCAAGCACAGCGACTAACCCATTATTGGCTAGCGATAGAAAGTTATTGTTCTTGAGTATTTTCGACAAAATATTTGCCACACCGTTCTATGCCTCCTTTTTTATGGAAATTTTATATTTTAAAGGGTAGGTGATTATATAACGCAATTTAGCGTATATATCTGGTTTTGTTCTTTTTGGAACATCGGATAACAGTTCTTCCAGATTGAATAATTCCACCTCATTCAGAACAACCATAGGTTTGTTTTGAATCAGCTCGCTGAAAGTTTCCTGAGCATTGATATCAGCTTTGTTTAATTTACTACTAGCCTTTATCACATAAAGCGCAAGATCAACCTGCTCGATAAGTCTGATGGGGTAGCTATTTAACACCAAAGATGGTAGTTCGAGGAAGATATATTTATATGGTGTATTTTCCTTTCTAAGATATCTGGAGCTTATCAGTTGTTGTAGATTTTCAATATCAATAAAATTTTCATTGATATCATACTTGTAGAAGTAATTAAAATCCTGATCATCATCTGCAATGCTTTCATCACTATAATTAAGGTAAAGCACCTTGTCTCCAATATCCCTCAAGCGATTGATTATTTTTTGTGTCAGCAGGGTTTTACCTACCTGATCCTGTGTGCTATAAACAAGTATTAGGTAAGGAGAATTATCCGTTTTAGCTACCTGTTTATTCAAAAATAATTTTACATTTTGAATGATAATGTCAATAAGTCGGTTGTTAATATATACCAACTCCCGCGACTTACTGTTTGAGGTTACTAGCGGAAATGCACCGGCAAGTTTTAGCTTTGTTTCTTTAACTACACGTGCAGGATTTTTCATGGAAGAATCAAAATATTCCAATACAAGAATAATAAATACAACTAATAAAAATCCAAATATAGCGGCGGCTAAAACGATTACCTTTGATTTGCTAGGATTAGGCTGAATAGGGAAGAAGGGGGCATCTACAATTTTTATGTTGGTGGCCATTTCTTCATTCTGTTGCTTCATTTTAGCAATATTTAAACTTCGGAGAAGCTCAAGGTAAGATTGTTCAGCTACTTTGATTTCTCTTTCGATGCGTGTGAGCATAGCGCCCAAAGGAGCAAACTTTTGATAGGTTCGGACGAAATCTAGTTTACGTTGTGCTAAAACTACCAATGCGGCACGTGCTTCCACATAACTTAATGTGTTTTGAAGCCATTCGTCAAGTAACGATTTGATGGGCATTCCCTGAGTAGAGTGGCTGTATAAAAATAATTGATCTACATAAAGTTTGAGTTCATTTCTCAACTGTTGCTGACGTGCTTTTAGTTCTTGAATTTTATCAGTAATGCGGTCATCGTAATCCGAAGCTAATTCATTAACAATAATCATTTCCGTAACCTCGGACAACTCCTTCTTCATTTGATTTATTTCATCACTTTTCAGGTAGATACTGTCGCGTGCTGTAAGATTGAGTTCAAGTTCACGCAATGAAGCATTTGATCCAGATAGTCGAATTTGTTCATTTTGATAGAATAAATCAAGATCTTCTTTTTGTTCCGCTATAAACTTACTCTGTTCGTTATAGTTAATAATATTGTTTTTCTTGTTGAATTTCAAGAGTCTATCTTCAGCAGCCTGTAATTTTCTATCAGCGGAATCAACCTGTCGTTCGAAGTACTTAACAACCAAATCGGTTTCGTTTGCACGCAACGATTTGTAATTTTTCATGAATACTTTCGACAAAATTTTCAGTGTTTGCTGACAGATTCCCGGATCATCGGAAGTATATATAAGTCGAACAAGGTCACTATTGTTGATTCGGTAAATTTGAATTTGAGAAATACTGGCTTCACTGTAATGTTTACTCTCGCCATAGTGCAATAATCCATAAATAAAATTGGTGTCACTAGACGTATAGTATCGAGTGATATTAATAACTGTTTTATCATAATCTGATTGATTCACACCTGGAGGAACAATTGGATCTTTTTCAAAAACAGAGAGTGATGGATTATTTTCAGTCAGATAGGCGTATGCGCTGTTATCTTCATCAAAGTCAATAACAAGATCTTCGTTGGTGGAAGGACTTGATAGACTTGGAGAGACTTGTTTAACTGCATAATCATAAGAATAATTGTCATTACTATTCATTAGGTTTTCCTCGATAATAATGGTTTCTCCAGGAATCAATGATCTATTATTTAGGTTGTTAAGATCTCTTAGTTTGGTAATGTTGATTCCATATATTTTTGCAATAGAATACAGGGTTTCACCTGTTTTCACCACATGATTTTTGATACTGGAAGATTGATCAGGTTGAGCACTCATCGATTGTTTTTCTACACCGGATGCAGCTTCTGAATGTGTGGTCATGGGTACATTACCCCTAATTTTTTCCTGCGCGGCGATGTTTCTTTTCTTACTGATTTCTTTTTCAAGTGAATTAATCTCTTTTTCAAGTGATCGGATTTGCTCTTCTTTTTCACGCTCAACACCTGACTTATTATTTTTTATGACCAAATCTTTGATTCGTTTAGGCATATAAGCCTGTAAACGGTCATAGTTTTGGTTGCTGATATACTGGGTATTGTATTGTTCAAGTGATAAATCCTGAGCCAAAAGCCTTAAAGATGTTTCGATGATGGTTTGCCTCGATTTCAGCAAATTGATCATGTTATCGAATTGAGCGCTGGTGCTAAAGAAGTCTGTAGGACGTTGCGAAGTAGATTCAATTGAATAACCTGTGGTGATACCTGTATAGATTACAGCTTCCGATTGATACACCTTGGTTTGATTTCTGGTAAAATAGTAGGTAAGTACAGCCAATAAAATGGGTACAACTAACAACAGAAGTATGTTTCGTTTGAAAAGAGTTATAATTTGTACTAGATCCATTTTATTTTGAGTTACCTTAATACATTGATCAGGTTAAACCGAATACCAGTAATGACCTCCAAAATTTGGTAGCCTTTATTAAATTCAGCAATAACCTGTTGATATTCAACCGCACCTCGTGTTTGAATTTCTTTAAGTCTGGTATATTCAGCTGTAGTGATTTCACCGTTAAGAAATTCATTCTGCGCCATGGTCATTTGCATCATGGTGAAGGTTTGGTATTCGTTGTAGATTCTTATTTGATTTTGAGAACTAACCAGATCGTTGTATACATCGATCACTCGCTCTTGCAAAAACCGCCTGTTAATTTCTTTTTGTGTTAATGATATTTCTATCCATTTTTTCTGCTTTTTAATGCGATTTCTCCTGTCGACCAAAGTAGCTATGGGCATACGAACGTAAAAGCCAACGGCGTAATTATCACGTATTGATTGTGAACTATAATATCTGTCAACACGTGTGAGTTCGTCTTTGTCCCAATAATCCCATTTCCCAACATTAATATCCACATTCAAGCTTAATGCCTCCATCCATTCACGGGCAGCACTAATTTGTTCGTAGTAATAATAATCAGCTTTTAAATCCTCATACCTTAGTGATGGTGAGTTATATCCAGCTGAGTCAACTAAAACGCGAAGAGGAGGAAGTCGCTTGGTAATGTCATCGGTAATCGGGTTAAAGTATACAGCAGAGTCAGTTGCTCGCTTTTGCTTTTCCATTGAAATTGCACGAGTATCGGTGCTAACATACCTTTGAGCTTTGAGTCCAGATACATTAACAAATGCGAATAATATCACGGACAGAAAAACAGAAATACGAACCACAATCATTCTATTGGTTATTAATCTATTGTCTTTAAATGAATCTCGCAATTTACTATTTTTTATTAATGATCTCAAAGCCTTTATTTAAGAGTTATTCAGTATTCTATTAACAATTCTTTTAAACATTTTCTTTCTGCAACAAAGCAGGTATTGTTCTTAATATCAATTTTATATCTCCCCAAAATGAATAGGTTGTTGCATATTGATTATCTAACGCCTTACGTTCGTCTTCAGACATAACACCTTTTTTCCCTCTTAATTCAACCTGCCAAAGTCCTGTAATACCAGCCGGACCCATAAAACGCGCACTCCAGTCATCAGAAGTCAATAATTCCGCTTCATACAAGGGAAGGGGGCGGTTCCCTACAATTGACATATCTCCTTTCAACACATTGATCAATTGAGGAAGTTCATCAATCGATGTGTTCCTTATAAAATTCCCTACTTTTGTAACTCGTGGATCATTTTTAATTTTAATGAAAGTAGAAACAGCCTGTTGTTTCTTTTCAGAATGGTACCAATATTCGCAGATTTTTGCACCTTTATAATAAAGTACAGGTGAACAGTATTCACCATCAGGAAGTTTTGAACATCTCGGACAATCTGTTATCGTAATTTCGTCTTCACCTTTTGCAGGTGCAGTTTGGTATTGATTGAGATGTTTAAGGTCCTTCAGTTTATCATCAGCATCTGTAACCATGCTCCTAAATTTCAGAAAATCAAATATTTTGTAGGCAGTTCCCACGCGTTTCGATTTGTAAACAATGGGTCCCTTCGATTCGAGTCGAATAGCAATAATTACCACAATGAAAATGGGTGATAAAAGCAGCAAGGCAATAAGGGAAGTTACTATGTCAAAAGCTCTTTTAATAAAAGGTATTTTATATTCCTTAAAAGCAGCTTCTGGCTTTTTTGTGTTTCCTATTTCGGCGTAATAACGTTTAATGAAGTTTGTTCTGGTGATAATCTGTTCAATGTTGAAAGGGAAAATATAGATATCATCTACTATGCTTTTCTCCTTAAAAGCTTTCTGAATAATTTTATCTTCTTTCTCGAAAAGAAACATGATAAACGGTGTATGGGTTTGGTTTGGAAACCCTTTAATCATCTTTCCGACTTCCAATCCATTCATACCTGGCATGATCGCTTCGCAAATAATCAAGTCGGGTACATTGTGCTTGACATATTCCATGGCTTTTAATCCACCTGGTAGTTGGGTGACATTAAATTCGTCAGTCCTTCTTTTAAAGGCTTCTAAAGCTTCAGGATTTGATCCTATGTATAAGAGATTCAGCAAGGAATGGAATTTTTAGTTTATAAGCTTCTTCTGATAATTAGGTTCTCAATTCTTATGGCAAGTTCTTCCGGATTAAAGGGTTTAACCAAATAATCATCGGCTCCCAGTTTCAAACATTTCACTCGTTCTTTGCTACTTTCAATACCGGACAGCATAATTACAGGTATGTGTTTAAAAAATCCACTTGCACGGACCTGAGTTATAAATTCGTAACCATCCATGTTTGGCATTTGAATATCCGCAACAATTAAATCCGGCATATTACCCTCTTCAAGGAACTTAAGTCCTTCAAAACCATCATTGCGAGTTACTACAGTAAACGTCTTACTTAAAAAATTATCTAGTAGCAAGCGAATGCTCATTTCATCATCAATTACAAGAATTGTCTTCTTCATGCCAGTTATTTTGGTTTCGGATTTGTATACAATGCCCCAACACAGGGATTAAAACAAAAATAAGTAATTATTTCTTTCAAAGTGCGCCTTTGCATAAAGTTATTTACACATTAAGGTTGATAACATAGACTATATGTCGATGCATCTACGTGGATACTATTTCAAGTGAAATTTATAATTAAATGTGAAACTGTGTTTTAATTATGTCCAAATCGACTTTTACGGATAGGTAGAATCATTAATGTTTAAGGTGTCGATCCATTTCTCTTTTATGGTCTTTTTCTTTCAAATTTTCTCGTTTATCGTAATAATGTTTTCCTTTGGCGAGAGAGATTTCAAGTTTGGCCAATCCTTTTTCATTGATAAACAGCACAACAGGAATGATGGTCATGCTCTTTTCTTTCACTTTCGTGAAGAGTTTTTTTAATTCGCGTTTAGTGAGTAATAGTTTTCGGTCGCGTTTAGCCAGGTGGTTGTTATAAGTCCCAAAGCTGTATTCAGAGATATGCATCGACCTGACAAACAGTTCTCCGCCTTCAAAAACGCAGAACGAATCGGCCAGATTGGCTTTGCCATCACGTAGAGATTTTATTTCGGTACCCGTAAGCACGATACCAGCCACAATGCGTTCGA
>JBFHGX010000108.1:0-13031 GCA_041582875.1 Bacteroidales bacterium
CTGCCCAATTCATCCGTTAGATTAGATGCCGGTGAATACGATTATTACAGCTGGTTTCCCGGAAACAGCCACGATCGCTATCTTGATGTAAATCAAGAAGGTTGGTATAAGGTTTTAGTTACCGACCTCAACTGCTGCAGTAATGTGGATAGTGTTTACATCCAGTTTGCGGACCTCAACTTCCCCAATGCATTCAAGCCTTCGAGTAGTTTACCCGAAAACCAAACCTTTGGTGTGGTGGGTGATGTAGCCTCTTTGGCCAAGTATACACTTCAAATATATGACCGTTGGGGGAAAATAATATTCGAAACCAATAATCCTTTGGATAAATGGACTGGTGAAGTGAAGGGTGGAGACATTGCTCCTCAGGGAGTTTATGTTTGGCATTCTGTTTTCACCACCTTTGAAAGCGGATTGGAAGCCAGTCGGGATATTGACAACCGAGGAACAGTAATGCTGGTGAGATAGGGCAAACCATGCAACATTTTTTTGAAGCATTAAGTACAGAACTCCAGGTTGAATCGTGGCAAATAAAAAGCACGGTTGAACTACTCGATTCAGGTGCTACCATTCCATTTATTGCCCGTTACCGAAAGGAAAAAACCGGTGCCCTGACTGATGAACAGATTATTGAAGTCAATAAAAAGGTTCAGCAATACAAGGCATTGATCAGCCGTAAAGAGAGCATCCTCAATTCCTTGGAGGAAAATAAGCTGCTCACGTCCAAGCTCAAAGATGCAATTGACAGCGCCCCAACCCTTTCGATACTGGAAGATATTTACCTGCCCTACAAACCCAAACGACATACACGTGCAGTAAAAGCCATTAACAAAGGCCTTGAACCTCTTGCTAAAATGCTCATGGCTGAAAACGTGGTCAATCTCGAAAACACAACAGCAAAATTTATCAATCCTAAACTGGAAGTCCGTACCGCGGAGGAAGCCCTTGCCGGAGCACGTGACATCATTGCTGAATGGATAAATGAAAAAGATTGGATTCGTCAGAAGACAAGAAATATTTTTGAAAGAGAAGCCACGCTTACTTCAAAGGTAGTGGCAAAAAAAGCGGCTGAAGACGAAAAATATACTAACTGGCACGATTGGCAGGAACCGGCATTCAGAACCCCATCGCATCGGGCATTGGCGATGTTCAGAGGAGAAAAAGAAGGTTTCCTCAAGCTAAAAATCCAACCCGACAAAGAAAAGGTAATTGAGTACATTACTTCCAAAATGATCCGAATGCAGACTGAAGCTTCTGAACAAAAAGCTTTGGCTATTTCGGATGCGGTGACTCGGTTGCTCTTTCCATCACTTGAAAACGAGTTACGTTCGGTTATAAAAACCAAGGCTGATGAAACGGCCATTTCCGTATTCACCGGTAATCTAAAACAACTCCTCCTTACTCCTCCCCTTGGACAAAAAAACGTACTGGCCATCGACCCGGGTTTTAGAACCGGTTGTAAATTAGTTTGTCTGGATAAAAATGGTAACCTGCTTCACAACAGCACCATATATCCTCATCCACCACAGCGCGAAATTGCCCTTTCCATTAAAAAAATTAAAAGCCTGATTTCGGCTTACGGTATTGAGGCCATTGCCATCGGCAATGGAACCGCTGGTCGCGAAACCGCCCAAATGATTGAGCATGCACGTTTCGATAAAGATATCGTTGCCCTGATGGTAAGCGAAGCAGGCGCTTCAGTATATTCGGCTTCTTCGTTGGCACGTGAAGAGTTTGGCGAATATGATGTTACCGTTCGTGGCGCCGTTTCCATTGGAAGAAGGCTGATTGATCCGTTGGCCGAGCTGGTTAAAATCGATCCCAAAGCATTGGGAGTTGGTCAATACCAACACGATGTAGATCAGAAACTTTTGAAAGAAAGCTTAACCAGTACGGTTGAATATTGCGTCAACTTAGTTGGAGTCGACCTAAATACGGCCAGTAAAGAGCTATTGACCTATGTCTCCGGAGTTGGATCAAAATTGGCCACACAAATTGTTGAGTTCCGAAAAATAAACGGTGATTTCCCTGACCGAGCTACCTTAAAAAAAGTACCGGGTTTGGGAGCTAAGGCCTTTCAACAAGCAGCTGGATTTTTACGAATCAAAAATGGTGTTAACCCATTGGATGGCTCAGCTGTTCATCCGGAAAACTACGGCTTTGTTGAAAAACTAGCCCGCAAATTAAAACTTCCTGTAAAAGAACTCATTGGCAACCGCACTTTGCTTCGATTGCAAAAACCGGAAGATTGGGTAACCGAAGAAATAGGGATTTATACCATAAAAGACATTCTTAATGAGCTGGAAAAACCGGGTCGTGACCCACGTGGCGCCATTAAATCCTTTAGTTTCGATCCCAACATCAAACAAATTACAGATTTAAAAGCAGGAATGGTAATCCCCGGCATTGTGACCAACATTACAGCTTTTGGGGCTTTCGTTGACATTGGATTACACTCCTCCGGATTGCTTCACAAGAGTGAAATGGCACACGAGTTTGTCGCCAATCCTGCCGAACGTGTGGCACTTAATCAGCAATTGATGGTCAAAATAAAAGAAGTGGATGTGGAAAAAAAACGCATCAGTCTCAGCTTGCTCGATCTTACCTGATATCCCCATCAAAAAAAATTTTCTGACAATTATTGCCCTATTTTTGCGTTGGTAATGTAAACAAAAGCAAATGGTGAAAAAAATATACTTTTTTTTGTGTGTATTCATTTTAATGGGCACATATCAATCAATCGCTCAAGTCATTAAAGCCGAAGCCCTGTTGGGACTTAACCTAACTCAAGTAGAAGGTGACGAAGTATATGGTTTTAAAAAACCAGGAATTAATATCGGTGCCGGCGCGATGATTCCTTTGGGCAAAAACTGGGATATCTCATTTGAAATTACTTACAACCAAAAAGGAGCCAAACAAGGAGATCAATATAATGATACTATTGATGATGTTCCTGTAACAGGCGCCTACAAACTAAGACTAAACTATGCGGAGATCCCTGTACTCATTCATTACACAGATAAGGAGTTCCTGACCATTGGAGCCGGTTTTTCGTTTGGAAGATTAGTTGGCATTCAGGAATATGAGCATGGAAGCCGAGTCGACGAGACAACTTTAACCAGCAACACCTACGATAGAAACGATTTTAGTTATATCGTCGACTTGCGTGTGCGTCTCAAAGGCCCGCTAAAATTAGCCTTGCGTTATCAAAACAGCATGGTAAAAATAAGAACCCGCGAGTTTGACAACATTACCGGAGATACCTGGAGTCGTGATCAGTACAATAAAGTAATCACACTACGGTTGATATACATGTTCAACGAAAAATTAAGTCGCAGAACCATCAAACCTGATCAACAGTAATGAAAAAAACAGCAGCATATTATAAAAAAGCCTTGCAACTACTAGATCATCCCGAAGGAGGTTGCTTTAAGGAAGTATATCGATCAAAAGAATCGGTTGCAGCCTCCAAACTTCCTTCGCGTTTTGGTACTTCCAGAGCCATATCAACCTCCATTTATTTTATGCTGGAATCAGGAGAACAATCTGTATTCCACCGAATTAAATCGGATGAAACCTGGCATTTTTATGATGGAGATCCATTGGAAATTCATGCCATCAGTCCGAAAGGACAATATCGAAAATATTTGTTGGGATTAGATCCTGAAAAGGGTTTCATGCCTCAAGTAACCATCCCACATGGAGATTGGTTTTCGGCACAATCTTTGGGCGATTTCACCTTAGTAGGCTGTACAGTAGCTCCCGGATTTGATTTTCAAGATTTTGAAATGGGCTCACGACAAAAACTCATTCAGGAATTTCCACAGCATCAAAAGATCATTGAAACCTTTACCAAATAAAAATCTCAGCAATGAACTACACTTTGGGTGAATCGCTTCTTGATGTCATATTCAACAACATGGAAGAGGTTGTGGCTAGACCCGGAGGATCTATGCTCAATGCCGCGGTTTCCATGGCCCGTATGGGGTTAGAAGTGAGTCATATCAGCGAATTGGGTGATAATCCTGTAGCCATGATGTTGCTCAATTTTCTAACAAAAGAAGGCATCAACCTTTCTCTCATCAATCAATATCACAACACCAACACCTCTGTTGCGCTAGCATTTCTTGATCAAAATAAAAAGCCAAGCTACCAATTTGTAAATGCTTATCCCGATGAAAGGAGCTTATTGCCTGCACCTCATTTTAAATCAGGTGATGTGCTTTTGTTTGGCTCCATTTATTCCATTTCACCCCCCATCCGTAAAGCGCTTTTAAATTACTTAAAATCGGCTCTTACGGCCGGATGTATGCTATTTTACGACCCCAACATGCGCCACAAGCATCATCTTGAAAGCAAAGCTATGATGGAGGCTGTATTGGAAAACATGCGTTTCGCTCACATTATCAAAGCTTCCGATGAAGACTGTTTTAATTTATTTGGAAAAGGAGACGTAAATTCCTATTTCAACAAAATACGATCTATCAACCCCAACGCACTAATTATTATCACTTTGGGAGAACATGGCGCCGAAGTACAGTTCCAAAATATGCAATGTCGTATCGATGCGTTGAAAATACAACCCTTAAGTACCATTGGAGCCGGCGATGCCTTTAATGCAGGTATTATTAAGGCAATTGTTGATCAGTGCATTAACAGCTTTAACCTTAACCGTATAAGTGAAACTCAGATCATGGCCCTACTCACAAGTGGAAACCATACGGCAGCTAAGGTTTGTGTTTCATACGACAATTACCTTCCCCGAACTAACGACGGCGTCTAAATTTTGAACGGGCTTTTCCGGTAAATTCCCCAAATCTGTCACGTAGATCACCCATTTCTTCCATGATGGCTTTTTCGATATTCGAAATATTAACCGGTTCGCCAAACATTTCAAGCTTTTCAGCGATGGTTCTTGCGGGAGGAACCACAATCCATAAGATGACATATACCAGCGGACTCAATCCCGAAAGGGTGGCCACCACAAAAGCCAAACGAAACCAAGTAGGATCAGTATTGAAATAGGCACCCAAACCCGAACAAATTCCAGCTATCATGCGATGATCCATGTCGCGGTACAAACGCTTTTTTGGTATAACATGATACAATTGTGCATTTTGGGCTTCATCATCAAAATCGGATGGTGAACCCATGATTGCCTTTACAGTTTCGACATCCACCAGGGTTATCACCTGTTTATTACTGGCCAATTGCTGTTGAAATAGTTCAACAATGCGCATTTCAATGTCATTAATGATATCATCCCTGCCAAGGCTGTCCTTAAAGTGCACATGAATGGAATCAAGATAGGTTTTGAACACTTTGAACGCGTCTTCATCCAAATGAAATACAATTCCCTGGATATTCAAATTAACGGTTGTCTTCATCGGTAACTGTTTTTTTTGTGATTATTTTTTGAACTGAATGAGAGAGCTCCTGCCAATTCTGACGTAGCTCAGCTAACATGACGTTGCCCGATTCGGTAAGTTGAAAGTACTTTCTTGGGGGGCCAGATGTGGATTCCTCCCAACGATAACTGAGTACCCCATCATTTTTTAGTCGGGAAAGCAACGGGTAAACCGTCCCCTCAACAACCACCAAGTCGGCTTCTTTAAGGGATTTCAGAATATCAGAGGTATACACCTCCTTACCTGAAATCACGGAAAGTATGCACATCTCCAGTACCCCCTTCCGCATTTGCGCGTAATTCTTTTCTTCTTTCATGCAGCAAACATACAAAATAATTTATTACTATGTATTACATAGTACTTATTTTATTAAAGGTACTATTAAATAATAGGAAAACAAAACGATATGTTAAAATAAAAAAAGAGAGTAGTAGCAAAATGAGAAACGAACACCTATCTTTGTAGTGACTAAAAAGATTGATCATGAGAGTGCTTATTCTAAACGGCCCCAACTTAAACCTTACCGGAGAGCGAGAAACCGACATTTACGGAAACCTGAGTTTTGACGATTATTTGGAGACCTTGTCCACAAGTTTTCCACATATAGAAATCAGTTATTTGCAAAGCAACATCGAAGGGGAGCTTATTAATTTTTTACAAGAAGCAAACGATGATGTGGATGCAGTAATCCTCAATGCAGGCGCTTATACCCATACCTCTGTAGCCATTGGTGATGCCATCAGGTCGTTGGATATTGCTGTTATTGAGGTACACATGAGCAATATCTTTGCCAGAGAAACTTTCCGACACACATCCTACATTGCCCCCTATTGCAAAGGAAGTGTATCCGGTTTTGGCCTCGACTCATACCGTCTTGCATTGCTTCATTTGATCAAGTGAATTAGCTAAACTTATGGGGCGATAAATCGCTGTATTTCTTTTTGCGCCAAAGATAGTGATCAAAGGCAATATTCCCATTATAAATACCCCCCACCTTTTTCTGTTGAAGATTTTTTCGCTTTTGTTGCAAATAGCTAAAATGTGCATAAAAATAAAAGTGAGCTTTGATTACAGCAACAAAGTCACTAAAACCACCCTGTGCTAAAAACTTAATTGCCGCCACTCCATCTAAGAACAATCTGGCAATAAACACCTTAAACAACCTATTGGCTGGAAGGTTTTTATACATTAAAACAAAATTATTGCGAAAGTTGAGGTAGGTTTTTCGGGCAGAACTCTTGGGAAGGGTTCCTCCGCCTATATGATAAACCACAGATTTAGGGTTGACCATTATACGATATCCCAGATTCTTCGCTCTCCAGCAGAAATCGATTTCCTCCATGTGAGCGAAAAAGTCATCATCGAGACCATCCAAATTGTGGAATATTTCCGCCCTCACAAACATACAAGCACCCGTAGCCCAAAAAACCTCTATGGAATCTTCGTACTGTTTGACATCAGTTTCGAGGTGCTGAAAAATACGTCCACGACAAAAAGGATAACCATATTTATCAATAAAACCGCCACTTGCTCCAGCATATTCAAATTTTTCCTTAGCTTGAAAAGATCTGATTTTGGGCTGACAAGCAGCAATGAGTTCATCAGTTTCCATCAAATCAATTACAGGAGTTATCCAATTTGGAGTGACCTCAATATCTGAATTTAGCAAAACATAATAATCAGCTTCAATTTGTTGCAAGGCCTGATTATAGCCTGTCGCAAAACCGCCATTTAAGGGATTCACAATCAGTTTAACCTCGGGAAACTTATCTTTCAACAAAACTAATGACCCGTCATTGGAACAGTTATCTGCTACCCAAACCTCAGCCATATCCCGACTGTAAAGCAAGACCTTTGGCAAGAACCTTTCAAGGAATTCCTTACCGTTATAATTCAGGATAACGACAGCGGTTTTTTTCAATTTAATCCTCTCTTTTATACTTCCAGCGATTATGTGTCCACAAATAACTCTCAGGTTGTCGACAAACCGACTTCTCAATTTGTTTAAAATACCGTTTGGTCAACTCAAGCTCAGACAGTGTTTCATCACCTGTTTTTAACGGAACAAGGGTCGCTTTGTAATACCCACGTTTTACCCGACAAATATCGAAATAAAGTACATCGAAATCAAATGCGTGGGCAATCTTTTCTATCCCGGGCAAAACTGGAGTTTCCCTACCTAAAAAAGGAATCCAATATTTGATGTCATGTGCCGCTGGACGCTGATCGGACAACACCAACAACAGAACTTTAGAGTTGCGAAGGCGTACTAAAGCACGTGATGTTTTTTCATGCTCAACTAACTGTGTTTTTTCATACAAACTCCTCACCTTCATCATATAATCATTATAAAATGAATTGTGAATCTCTTTGTATAAAGCCACACCAATATGATCGGTTTCGGGTTTAACCCTATTCCCTAACCACTCCCAATTGGCAAAATGCCCCCCGGCCAGAATAACACTTCTACCCTTAGCATCCAATTCTTTTAATAATTCAGGGTTAGTAATTACCATTCGTTTTTTTAAATCTTCCATACTAATGCCAGGCATTTTGAAAACCTCGAACATCACATCAATAAATTGACGGTAGAATTTTCTTCGAATATAGCGTATTTCACCTGGACTTTTATCAGGAAAGGTTTCAGAAATATTTTGGTAAACCAAATGACGACGATATGGAATTACGTATTCAGCTAACAAAGTGAATACATCAGAAAATAAATAAACAACCCAAAAGGGCAGACGAGCAACAATGGCCATCAACCACGATTGAAATGAGTACCAAATGCGCATGAAAATATCAATTACTAATTCTGGCAAAATTAATGAAAGGCTTGCAACTACCTACTACCCGGTTGGCGATAATTTTGAGTTGCGCCACTACCATAGGTATCTGGTATTACATCGTCATCTATACCATATGGATCCCAAGTCCGACGATAAATAACAGTTTGCCAACGATAATTGCTTAACTCACCCAAAGCATTGGAATGAATTAGCTGAAAATCGTTGGTTACAATATCGTGGGCATAAAACACGAATTTTTTGTCTCGTTGATCACCTAATTGATAATACTGCCATATTTCATATGGATAAGCGGCCGGTTCATTGTAGTTTTCAGAAATTACACTGGGTTGACCATACTGCAAATAAACTCTGCCTCTGTCGGTTTCGTACCCTTGAAGCGAAATGGATTTAAAATTATGGTTGGCCTGCTTTACCAAAAGATGGTATTCATCCCAGGCAAGGGATGGATTCAGTTTATTTCGTTCCATCCAAAAGTTAAGGAAATACTTTTGCATCTCAGGTAAACCTCCGGTAAGCAATTGAGATTGTACATATTGACGCTCTACATCAGTAGAAATAGGGTTGAGATATTTGATGTACTGCAATAAAGTATCACGATTGGTTATTTGTCCGGCAAACGTATTGTCAGTATTTAGCACCATTAAATTATTGAGGTTAAACTGCATACTTGGATTATATCGTTGAAAAAAGAGTTCCTTAGACACAATCAATTGATTGCTTTTATCGCGAGCCTCCAAAACCAGCAAATAATTACCGCTTGGCAACTTACTGATATCAAACGACGACATAATAACTTTCACAGGATCAGAATCAACCTTTTTCATTTTATAATACTCATCCAATTTTTTATCTACTTCAAAAGGCCTGATGTAATAAGTAATTAAAAATGGTTGCGCTTCTAATACCGTATGGCTATGATACAGCTCGGCATAAAACGACATTTGGGATTCACCTTCGGGATAATAATTAAACACATAAGGAGTAAGCGTATAGCCATTTTTAGCCATCGTCCCTTCTCCTCCTTTTTGAAAATCCTGTAGCAATTCGATGTCGGAAAACTCCATCTCGTGAAGAGGAAAATCAACAACAATCTCTGCCAAACTCGAAATGGTATCCACCGGGCTTCCGTTATCAACAAGACTCAGGTGCATATTATATATGCCTTGAGGCAATGCATAACGCTGAACATCGAGCAAATTTGTCCGGTTAAGGGTATCAGCGACCAAAGGACTTTTTAAACTGTATTTTGCAAAATCAACAATACTGTCGTTCAAAGAAAAAATAACCTGAACGTTTATTTGTCCTTGCCATTGACCATCTGCAACGGGCTGATAATGTAGACTCGATCCATTAACGTTCATGTAGGTTTCAACATAAGGCTGATTGTCGGGTGTATTAAATACCGCATAATTAAGGTAAGCCTTCACATTCTGTCCCAACAAAGAATTTATTATCAGGGAGATAAGCAAAACTAAATGATATTTTTTTTTCATGGTTGCGCAATATTAATGATGACAAAAGTAGCTAAAATCGCAGATGAAGTCAAGTGAGTAGTCAAGTGAGAGCACATTACGATCCTCACAAAACCTCCTCTCTTAGGCATGTAAACCACTTTCAATGCGATTTATTATAAACAAGACTCTCTTTTTCAGGATAAGGTTACCTTTGCAAAAAAATAAATCAGACACCTGTGAAAAAGCAATTTATACTATCGATAGGAATCATTACCTTGTCATTTTTTTTAATAAGTTGGGGTTCATCAGGGCACTACAAGATTAATCAGGCTTCAGGATTATCTTTCAATCAGGAAATGGCTCAATTTGAGAATTGGATCAGCATTCTGGCCTCTCACGCTTCCGATGCCGATGACCGAAAATCATGGGATCCGACAGAAGGGCCAAAACACTACATTGATATTGACAACTACAATGAGTTTGTTACACAGGGAAGTATCCCCATGACCTGGGATTCGGTAATAGCTGCTCACGGATCCAACTTTGTTTATGACAATGGAATACTACCCTGGGCCACATTAATCACATATGATTCACTGGTTAATTGTTTCGAACGCCACGATTGGGACAATGCCGTTTTATTTGCTTCGGATTTAGGACATTATGTAGCGGACGGACATATGCCTATGCATATCACGAAAAATTACAACGGTCAATATTCTGGCAACAGCGGCATCCATTCCAGATATGAATCCACCATGATTAATGCCTACATTTCACAATTCGATTATTCAGGATCAGAGATTACTGAGGTAGATCATGTAGATCAGTATGTATTTGCATATCTGTATAGTAGTTATGTTTATGTGGATTCAATTCTGGTGGCTGATGATTACGCAAAGAATGTTGCCGGAAATACCAGTTCAACACTTTACAAACAAACCCTATGGGAGCAAACGCAAAGCTTTACTATTCCTTTGTTTAGCAATGCTTCACATGCATTGGCTGAACTTATTTACACAGCTTGGATTCAGGCGGGAAGTCCTGCTATTTCGCCCGATGGAGTGAACGAAAGCAGAAAATCGATTGCCCAATTAAATCAGAATAAACCAAACCCGTTCAACACTTCAACAACAATTTCTTATGAACTTAAAGAACAAGCCTATGTTGAGTTATCAGTCTATGATATGACTGGAAAGTTACAATCCACAATAGTTAATGACACACAAATGAAAGGCACCTACTCCATACAATGGTATCCTGAACAGCTACAAACTGGCGTTTATGTTCTTACACTACAGGCAGGGAAAACAAGGATATACAAAAAAATGGTGTTAACCCATTAACATTTATTTTCAGGTTTAAATCCAGAGAGTTCCTGTTAACCCTCAATCAGGAAAACGAATATCCCGCAAAAAGAATACTTTAAAATGAGCACTACACACCGAAAGTTATTGAATTCTGCCCCAATATAAAGATTTCTTAATAATCATTAACAGAAAAGCCGGGACTTCAAAAATGCTATACTTTTATCAATGATTAACCTACGTATTAATTTCGGTAGCCTTGTAACAAATAGTTAATTGAAACCGTCTGAAACTGTATGAAAAAATCTACAACACTCTTATTAATAAATCTGCTGATTACCATCATGGTTATCGGACAAAGTCCAATAACCATTAAAGGGCTCATTCAGGATGACAAATCAGGAGAACCACTACCCTATGCCAATATTTTTGTACTTCATAAATATACCGGGACGGTCAGCAACGAAAGTGGGAATTTCTCTTTAAACAGGAATAACTTTTCAAACGAGGATACCATTAGTTTTCAATACATTGGCTATCAGACAAAAAAAATTCCAGCCAATGATATTGACAGCGTTTTGATTATCTCGATGAAAGAAAATGTGATTAATCTAAACGAGACCTTTGTTTATGGAAATCCCCCTAATCCAAAGGATATTATTAAAAAAGTGGTAAAAAACAGAGATAAAAACTACCGTCAACCCAGCTCAAGAAACCAAGTATTTATGCGAACGAGAAGCATCAGTGATATTAAAAAACTAACCACCGACCTCAAAAAAAACTCCATCTCTCAACTCGATGAGTACCTCATCAATAGTGCCATCGATAAAGTTCCCCGACATATGACTTCATTCACCGACTTTCTTGGCGACATCTACTTTTTGGATGATCAGAAAGACAGCTTAAAAGTAGCTCCTACAAGAACTGTATCCCTTAAGGAAGAAGACATAGCCGAACTGGAGCAGTTTGGTAAAATATTTGAAAAGATGTTTAAAGATACCGATGAGGAGGAATATTGGAAAATCAAAAGTGGAATTCTGGGACAAAAACTGGATATCGAATATGATTCGGTCAATATTTCCACAACTGATTCTATTGTTGAAAACATTCCCAAAAACGACAGCATACAACTTAAGTATTTTGCTTCTACAATCAAACGCTGGCTCAATTATGCCCAGCTTGAAGACACCAAAGAATGGGAGTTTTTATATGATACCGGAAAATATAAGTACAATCTTATGGGCGGCAGCAGAGTGAATGGTGAAGATGTTTACATCATCGATTTTACACCAAAAAGTGGAGGAGAATACATTGGCCGGGCATACATTTCAACCACTACTTATGCTTTGATACGTGCAGATTATGTATATGCTGAAGGTAAAACTGGTCGAGACCTACACCTTTTTGGTATCGGGTATACAGAAGATGAGTTCAAAGCATCCATATATTTCGAAAATCACGAAGGCAATTATCAATTAAAATACTTTTCAAAACAAACGGGCAATCAAGTCACTTTCGACAGAAATATCGCTTTAATCAAGAAGCGAAAACGATGGCTCATGGACAAAACACTTCTGGAAATCAAGGTCAATTTAGATTTTGAAGTACATGTAGAGGAATCTGTTGAATTTCTTTTTATCGATCATCAACCTATAACTGATATCCAATTCAATCAATTCAAGCCATCCAAAAAAATGAAAATTCAATATATTGAACAATTTACAGATGAACTCTGGAAAGGTTATTCGATCATAGAGCCTACTAAAACCATGCGAGAATATAAAAAACAAGATATTGACTGGTAACCCCACCTAAAACGGCGAACACTCCACCGGACTAAAGCTTCTTGATCTGGGCGCCATAAACGAGTTCTTGTCCTTGTTGATTAGTCCAATATCATCCAATTCAAAGATCAAACTGATTTCATGACTGGGACCGGTAAAATTCTGCCGGGCATTGATGTTCATCTCGTAGCTGTACATGATCTTCATGCGGTATTGCTGCGTGAAGGGGATGTTTAATCCCACCATCACATCAAAACTGCTGAACTCA
>JBFHGX010000109.1:0-12898 GCA_041582875.1 Bacteroidales bacterium
ATCAAGTGTTTCATTGGGTAAAAACTGAAAAAGCCACTTGTTTTTTTGTTTGAATAGTTGGATGAGCTGCGTATTATATACCGGAATTAACGTGGCGATTTCAATGGCTGCATAAATGTTTTTATCCTTCAATTCCAAAGCTATTTCATCAATAAAGTAATTCATGCAATAAAAATGCTCATGGCCAATCAAAAAGGTGAACTTTTTATAGAAATGCAACAAGGTGCGTGCAATCCAAAGGCGGTTTTTTTCAGTGACAATAAAATAATCGATGTCGGTATCTTCACCAGCGTAATATTTAGAGAGCGATCCTGAAATGGTAATGGATTTTACAAAGGGAAATCGACTGATAACTTTAGCAAAGTGAGGTACTTTTTGAAGAAGTAATTCAGCTCGGTTGTTTCCTTTCTTTCTTTCTTCTGACCACTCTATTTGTTCAGTACGGCTATAAAATCCATAGGAAGAGACGAAAATCTGACCTGCTTTTTCCATCTTGTTCAATTCGGTATTGACTTCCAAAAGTGTGCAGGCTCGATTCATAAATCGATGAATTTCTTGGGGCAACAGCGGGTATTTGAATAACTCAAAATAGGCCAGTGCAGATAGAATGCTTTGGTTTAGACTGGTATTTTTATTTGAAAGATTATCCAATGCAGAAAACTATTTGAAAGGTTGTAATATGAGATTAATGGTCATGCCCATTGGATAGCTTTTTTTTCTCGAAAAAATACGAAGAATAGATTAAGCAAAAGTAAACAATTCCTATCTGGCGCTCCAATGCCGACTCAAATAGGAAAAAGGCCAGGTAAATTAGAATGATCCAGTGTGAAGCAAATTGGTTTGCTTTTGGTCGTGTAAGCATGATGACGAACATTAAAACCAACAAGGCTAACCCAAAAACCCCAAGTCTCACTAATGCCTCAACATATTGATTGTGAAAATTATAGTCTAAATATCCATTGTCTGAAGTATTTTCGTAGCCTGTATATATCCCATAGTCAATATATTTTTGGTTGAGGAGATTTTGGGCTTCACTTATTCCAATACCAGAGATCCAGGCATTGTTTTCTCTAAGGATCTCCAGACCAAATCGCCATTGAATGAGTCGCAAATTTAATCCGTTAAGTGGCGAATCCCATCGATATTGATTTGCCGAAACTTGTTCCAAATGAGGATCTGCCAATGGTTTAATTCGATTGATAAAAGGTAAAAGTGCTATAGTAACAATAACTATCGATATTAAAACCAATGGTTTTCGTTTTCTCAGGAAAAAAAAGAGCTGATGTCTGTGTTTAAGGGCAAACAGTGAAAGACCAAGAATAATAAAAAGTTTGGAAGCTGCCAGCAACAAAAGTAGTAGTAAAAAAATTGAAATAGAAAATTTTAGTAGTCTATTGTTTTGAATCCAATGTACCTCATGGATTTGAAAGAAGGCTGTAATCAGGAGCAAGCTCAAGTAAATGGCTCCCATTTGAAAGGGCTGAGTTAAATAATGATATGTGAAATGGCTTAGATCCCAAGTTAATATGAAAATTTGAAAGGAAAAACCCAGCATTATTACTCCAGCGAATAAAAGGCCTAAAATCAATCCTGATAACGACACTTGTACGTATGATTCTTTTTTTGTAGAAGTTAGCATAAACAAAACGGGGACAACCACTAAAGGCAACAGTTTCTCAACATTTTTCCAGTTGTCGGGTAAATCACCACTGCGAAATGCACCAGCACTTGCTAATATGAAAAGTAATATGGGTGTGGAAAGATACAACCATTGATTTTGAGGAATCTTAAGGGGCGTTTTTATAAATGAGATGAGTATGATTACCATGGCCGTACCCAGCGCGATGCTGTTGAGCCGGATAGAAATAGGTAAGGTGAACCAGATGAAAAACCAGGCCCAATCTTCCCATGAGCTAGGTGCAAATCTGGTAAAAAGCTGCCTCATATTTCTCACAAATAAGATCCCAATGGTAATTATTTTTTATTCTTTGGATGTTTTTTTCAATTTGGGATTCGTTAAATAATGTTGCTTTTTTATGAGTAAATAAATTACTCAACTGATCAACGGATGTAAAATAGGCTCCTCCATCTTTTAGTACTCCTTTATTGAAAACATTTCCGTGAGCCAATATGTGGCATTGTGCAGCCATGGCTTCAAGCAGTGAGGGATTTGTTCCTCCAACCGAATGGCCATGAATATAAAACCGTGAAAAATACCGTAGGGAATTCACGACTTCCGATTGGTAATTGGCAGGATAAAACCTGATGATGCGATCGTTTTTGTAGTGCTCTATCAAATATTGTCCAAAGGCATTTTGATTTCCAAAAATGACGAGGGGTATTTTTGACTCTGATTTTATTTTGGCTTCAATGGCCATCTCAAGGTTGTTCTCGGGTTCCATCCGTGCAATAAGTAGATCATATTCGTTTGGAATGAGATGGTAAGGTTTTAAAAGCGCATCGTCAAATTGCTGAGGTATTTCGGCTCCATAGGCAATATAGTGTATGGGCGTGGGATATTTCTCCTGTAGATATTGCATTACACCTTCAGAATCAGCAATAAGCAAATCGCTATGCAAAGCAGCCCATTTTTCCGCTTTTTTTAGGAAGGCTTGCACTTTAGGAGTGTATTTTGATCGTCGCCATTCCATCCCATCCATATTGGTGATATGTTTCGATTTTTTATTCCATAGCCAATACCATACGGAATCACTGGTGTAGCCCATATGCATGATTACATCGTAATGCTGTTTGCGGGCATGCAAATTGCATTTTAAATCGTAGATAAATTGTCCGGCAGTACCAATTTTGTCTTCAGGATTGTATTGAAAGTTAAGCTGTACCCCATTCCACTCATTTTTCTGATAAGACTGGTGCGGCGAACAATAAACAACCACTTGATGTCCTTTAGCAGTAAGTCTGGGGGCAAGTTCCTGTACAGCGGCTTCGTAGCCCCCATATTGATTTGGAATGCCTCTTGTGCCTATAATTCCTATAGCGAGTTTTTTAATCAATTTGCAATGCTTTTTTATAGCCGATAATTGTTTCAATTGCCGCCTGCTCCCAGGTGTAATTGTCCAAAATGAAGTCGCGAAATTCAAAGGTAGTCCTTTTTTTTAATGCAATTTCAACGGCTGTTCTTATACTCTCAATGTCGTTCGCATGGCAGAATGTCGCATGGTTCGAAAAATAGTGTTGCGTGTCTCCTCCAGAGCCTACCACAAGGTTACACCCCATCGCCCCAGCTTCCAGTGAGCTTAATCCTGTAGTCTCAAACCAGCTAGGAAGGGCATGTACCTTCGATTGAGCATAATATTCTGCCAATTGTTCCTGTGGCATAAAATCGTAAAACTCTACATTCGGAGAAGCAATTTTTTTACAATATTGCGCATAGGAATGGTGATTGGGAGGTGGCTTACCAATAAAAATCAATTTCACATCCATACCGTGCGTAGCCTCTATCAATTGATGTTGGTTTTTAAGTCCGTAAATTTGACCCACACAAATTATTTGATTTTCTATTCGTTTGGTTTCCGGCAAAATATGGAATAAATCAGGGTTAATTCCATTGGGAACCACATGAAATGATTTTGAAATACCATAGTCTTTTAAAATTCGGTGGTATTCTGAAATAGAATTGGGCAGTATTAATCGGGCACTCGACAGGATCTTCTTTAGTGCGCGTTTATGACCTAACATGTATTCAATGCTTGCTAATTTGTCTTGCCCTTTACTAAACCGGATGTTATTTTTAAAAAATTCTGATTTGTCTTTCCCCAAAAAACTAAACAATTGTTTCTGCCATCCAAATCTTCCCTGGGTGTCGAAATCTGAGTAATCCAGGTATATGGTACTTATTACATAGGGAACCCCGCTTTTTATGTGCAATAAATGATCAGCAGGCCGAATGATGTTGAATAGGTGGAGTAAATCGTAATGTTGATAGTTTATTTTTTCATTGGATTTTTTTATGTCTACTTGTATACCTAATTTTCTTAATTCTTTGGCCGTATTAAAGACCTGCATGCTATCACCGCCCTGTACCTGATTAATGGTTGAACGAACAATGAATGCTATTTTTAGTTGGTTGCGCATGAAGTTATTTTGTAGTAATGTTGGTGTTGAATTCAGTAAATTGGAGGCCAAAAATGAATGCCCAAATGCCAATCTCTGCTATATTTGAAATAAAACTTCCGGTAAATTGATAGATAAAGATAAAGATAAACAGAATAACGACATATAAGTTGTTATAAATGCGCATCCTGATAAAGAAGTAAATTTCTAAGAATAGCTTAAAGATAAATCCGTACATGCCATAAATAGCCATCATTTCGGCCATGGAATTGGGGATTCTGACGATGGTTTCCAAATCACCATGGTATTGGTAATGATTAACAATCATGTCGTGGGCAATAATTTTTATCTGTCCGGGACCAATGCCAAAAAAGAAATTATGCTGAACAATAATGTCGTAGGCAAACATAAATGAATAAACCAGCCTGCCCATGGCACTGGTGTCTTTTCCCTGAAAAATGTTTTGAATGCGGAAATATATAGGGTTTTCTGGCCAAACCATCCACATCAAAATCAATAAGGTAAGCATGAAAATGGTGCTTAAAAAAGTGAATCGTTTTAAGGAAACAGGTATTCGGTTCCAGTAAAAAATAATGCCAACAAGCAGTGCAATGATTAATGCTCCAATGACCCCAAATGACATGGAAAGCAATAATGGAACCACAGAAGCCAAAATGATCAGCATGGCATGTTTTTCCAACCCGTAAAAAACCCGCATCATGAAGTAGAGAAAAACAGGCATCATGATGAGCGCATAATACGACGCTTCGTAAGTGAACAACTTGAGTCGGGGAATAATGGCCATGCCTTTGGTGATGGGAACTTCATACCAGAGCAAGCCTCTTACTTCGCCGAAAGGCAGGATAACCAGTGCAAGAAGAACAAATACGGTGTTGATAACAAGAATTTTTCTGAAAATTTTGTCGAAAGTAAATCGGTATTTCCTGGAAATGAGAAGAGCGGTTACTAAAAAGATGAGTACCGTTACAATCATCAGCGATGAAATTGCATAACTCTTTATCTCAACACCATGTATCCATTGAAATGGAATGGGGATCAAAAGAGCGAGCGACCACACCATTAATCGCTTTAGTTGGTGCTCTTTGAATAGAAAATAAACCATTAGCGGTGTGAGCAATGTAGTGTACAATAAGCCTTCTGGCAGCAATAAACTGTTGAAGAAAAAGTAAATCACCACAAAGATGATTAACTGATGATATGGTGTGTGGCGGGTCATTCTAATAGTAATTTTAGGTGAAACCGTTTTGGATTGAGATAATATAAATAGAATAAAACAACAGTAACAAGACCCAAAATAATGCTTAAGTATGTTTGATCAATAAGGATTATTGCGCTTACCATAAACGAAGGTAGCATGGCCAATGCCATTTCGAAAAACCAATGATCTTTAATCAGTTTTCTGTTAATAAGTAAATATTCCAAAGGAATGAAAATGGCCAATGCGATGATCTGACCCATAATTAAACTTTCCGCTGTTGGTACAAGCCAAAATGCTATCACCATTCCAAGTAAAATCCCCATTTTGTACATAAACTCTAACGATGTGATAAACCTTAACATTTTCAGGCCGTTGAGGTAAAACAACGGAACAATGGTCATTATCAGGAAAGCCTCATATACAAGAAATAACTTAAAGTATTCGCCCATTTTAGCAAATTTATCCGCCCCCAACCAAAGCGTAAACATGGGTTTGTAAAGCAAAAAAGTGATGAGAATGGCCAGCAAGCTTATGCCCACTGAAAATCCCCGCAAGGTTTGAAAATAGATGATGATATTGCCTCCAGATTCCTTTTTACGCGCGACTTTCGGAAACAACCAACTCACCACCGCTCCGAAAGCCATGTGCATATGGTTAGTGATGGTCGACGCTAAAATATAATACCCTGCGATGGCCGGGCCTAAAAAAAAGGCAATAATAAATCGGTCGATTTGGTAGGCTAATACCGAAATAATGGTTTGTAACCAGGTCCAAAACCCAAAATGAAACAATTCGTTTCTTTCCTGAGCTTTAAGTTGCCACGAAAACCGATAATTCGGGATGATCCGATAGGTAACCAACGCCAAAACAATATCTGTAAGTATATTTAGTATCAAATTGCAAATAAACAGCTCATAAAGCCCTAAACCGTATATGACAATGAACACTTGTCCAGCCAACACAATCAATTTGGCAACAATATTCCATATGGAAGCTAGGTCGTATCGCTCATAGCCTTTCAGTATACTCTGGTACAACAATTCCCAAAACTTGACCGAAATAACCAGCGTGGCTATGATGAGAATCTCATCTAGCGGGATATCAAAAATGGGCCAACCCATCCAGTTAATTACTCCGCCAAATAGCGCTAAAGCAATGGTCGACAGGCTAATCCATCCGATGAGTTTGGTGGAGGAATTAATGTAAGCTAAAAGTTTGGGGTGGCTGTTTTTGCCCAAGGCTTCAGCCACATATGCCGTGATGGAGTTGCCAAGTCCGAAGCTTATAATATTAACGGCAATGTATACATAGGAGTTCACCAGCATCCAAATTCCAAAATCGTCTTCGCCTAGTTTGTTGATAAAAAAAGGTGTGAGCGCCAGAAAAACAATGGGGTAGAACAAGATGTTGGCCAGGTTCCAAGTAGAGTTTTTAATGTTCCCTGAAGTTTTCTGCATAGAATATTTTGAAATTTGTGTAATAATAATATTAATTTCGTACTTAGTGGAAAAATTAATCAAGAAGATTACAAAGATACGTATCATATGCAAGAACCATCATACAGACAATCGAAAGAAGAAGGAAGACGTACCTGGGAAGCGCTTCAAAATCAATGGGGTGAGGCCGTAGGGTTTTTTGGAGGCATGTTCGCAAGCTTAATTTTATTTATCAAAAATCAATTCTGGGGATTGTTGGTTTTTGCCTTCGTCTTTGGTGCGATGGGTGGATCCTATGCCTGGTGGAAGAAAACGGTGTATCATGCCGAGATGACTGTTTCATACGCTCAGTTAGAAAAGAAAATCTACGGTGATATGCTGTTCAAGCTAAATCAACTGATTGAAAGTAAGCAGGTTGAGAGTTTGTCGAAACGACTGAAGTTACCCGTTGAACAAATCAAACAAATTAAAACCATTTATGGAGAAAATATCCATAACGAACCCCTGATTAATGATATCAGCGTGGAGCGCGTTCCTTTTTATATCGAAGTGGATGTGTTGGATGTTGGCATTTTGCCAGATTTACAAACAGCCTTGGTAAACTATATAAGTGAGTCGGATTTCATTAACGAAAGGTTGAAACTGAACGAACGTAACTACAAAAATGAAATCATTCACATGAAAAACCAAATGGTGTACATGGATTCACTAAAATCCATGTTGTTAAGCGATTGCGCTAACTTGGATGCGGATGCTGTTGTGAATCTTGAAAAATTGAATCAGGGTCAAAACGAGTTTTATGGACGTATCCGCGATTTGGAAGCAGCTTTACAATTCAACAAAAACATCGAAGTGATGGATGGCTTTATCGCCCATCAAATTCCATTTACGAAAATACTGATTAAATTTATTCTATTGGGGGTTTTTGTGGGGATTGCTCTAAGACTTGTTTGGTTGATGTTCAAATGAGAATCCGCCTAATTCCGGGTAGTATCAGCCAATTTATTTTCTGCTAACCTTTGGGTGTATTGCTGGGTGAAAGCCTTGAGTTGCTTTTCGAGACTATCAGCCAAGGCAGGTTGTTGCGTTAATAGGTTGTTCTTGTGTTTGTGGTCAGAAAGGTTGTTAAACAAAGCAGTAGATTGCTCTCCATCAAACAACAGCGAATAATTTCCTGAGGTTATTTGCATCATTGCGCTTACCGGATGTACCACCAATCGGGGAGCGAGGGTGTCGAAAAGGCTGTTTCCAAAAGCAACCATGTTTTCCTGATAATTAAGGTAATCCAGCAGGGTAGGAGCGAGATCGGTTTGTTGAATCGTCCGGTGATCGACTCCCACTAGTGTGCTATCTCCTGGAGCAAACAACAGCATTGGAATGGCGTAGCGTCCTGAAGTGTTTTTATAGTAGCTCAATTGATCAGGAGTGAGTGTAGCACCGGGTTCACGTATTTTGTCCTTATCGGAAACCAAAACCGATTGCGCCGGATGATCTGCCAAAATCACAAACAGTGTGTTGTTATACCAAGGCATGGTTTGGGCCGTTTCAAAAAACTTTTGTAATGCATAGTCGGCATAGCGTATCACGCGGTGGATGCGCAAGTCACCTTCTGGAAAACGTTCCTGATGTTGGGCCGGAACATGGTAAGGATAATGTGAGCTGAGGGTAAACTCAAAGGCGAAAAACGGCGGTTGAAAATCATTCAGTGTATGTGCAACATATTGCAGAAAAGGTTCATCGTAAATGCCCCAATGGTCGTCGTAATCAGCGTCGTTGTTGTACTCACTTCTGCCGTAATATCCTTTAAATCCGGCATAACCGGCAAAAGCATCAAAGTCCATGGTGCCATTGGTGCCTCCATGAAAGAAGGCGGTGGTATATCCATTTTCGTTAAGAATTTGTGCCAATCCTCTCGATTTGTTGGTGCTGTATACCGAAGTGATAAACGGATCATCCATCAATGCAGGAAGGCCCATGACAATGGCCGGAATGGCATCGATGGAGCGCAAGCCATTGGAAAAGGCACTGTCCATGACCAATGCATGCTGCGACAGGGAATCCAGAAATGGTGTAAATCCCGGATAGCCGTTCAGAAAGCCCACATACTCCCGTGAGAAACTTTCGAGCAACAGTACCACAATGTTTTTGGGTTGTGGAGTTCCCTTTTCGCCAAAATGGTGGAGTACCGGATAAATGCCGGAGGCTTGCTCGTCAGGCATAAAGTGGACAGGTTTTACCTGATCGTTTCCATAGGTAGTCATGGCCGTAAATACTGAATTGAGCACCAAAGGCATGTTGGCTGCCGATACAGATTTGGAGGCGTGCATGATGGCCAACGGACGCAATTGTAAACCACCGCGAGCGCCAATCAAAGCCAGTCCCATCAATAAAAAGGGAGCAATGGACTTGACCATGATATTAAACCAAGTACTTCGACGAGCATCTTTCTCCCGGGCCTTTTTCCATATTTTGGGGTTGACTTTTGGATAAATATTCCATACCAAAAGGGTAAATACCACTACCAAAACACTGACGTACCAGTAATCGGCTATGAATCCCGGTAGGAGCACTTTTACATCGTCGCTCATGACAATAAACTTCCATACGTCAGCAGTGGAGCGTTTTTGGATAAAATGGAAATATACGGAATCGGACAAGTTGACGATCAATATGAGCATATTCACCGCAACAAACAATATTTTCAATGCCAATTGAAATCCTTTATTCATCTGCCAACTGCCCAATGGAAGTACTTGGGGCAAGATGAACAAAAGATTGAAATAAACCAATACCGAGATATCAAAACGGATTCCTACAGTAAAAATCCAAATGAGCTCAACCAACGAAATGTCTTGATATAGCCCAATATTGAAAAAATAAAAGAACAAACGAGCGATAAAAAACAACCCCAGAGCGAGGAATAACCGCTTGATTAATAGTCCGATTTGGTATAAATACCCCCTCATGCTATTTCCAGGCTTTGGCTACCAATCCGGTTCCGGTTTTGTGCTTGTTGTTTACATCCAAGGCATTGAGGATTAACACAAAAGGGAAGGTGATTAGGTAGTAAAAAGGCAAGATGAGGTAAAAGATGGCCGAGGTATTTAACATCACAATGGGAAATTTCATGCTGAGTTTCCATCCAATTTTTCCGGGAGGGCCATATTGGTAATAAACTTCCGATCGTGAAAAACCCGCACGCTTGAGTTTGTCGGTAATATCCTGAATACCATAGCCGTCGCGCACATGCTCATCCACAAATCCTTGAGCTCCATCATGATCATGGTCGTGATCATGATCGTGGTGTACATCCGAACCTCCCTGGTCAGAAGGAGTAGAAACCAGCAACATGCCTTCGGGTTTAAGGGCTTTGTAGAAATTACTAAAAACCAACTCGTCTTCTTCGATGTGTTCCATCACATCCACGCAAAGGATAAGGTTATATTGGTTCGATTCGTTGATTTTGGTCAAATCTGCTTCCGCGAAAGAAGCATTTGTAAGGCCTATTTTATGAAAAAACTGATTGCAGTCGTCAATTTGCTCCTGCTTTACATCCACGCCTTTAATGGTCCAATCCTTACTTTTAGAGGCCAAGTAATAATCGTACTGACCAAAACCTGATCCGGCATCGAGGATGTTTTGTTTTCCATTGATTGCTTTGGCCCATTTTTTTATTTCCTTACGGATGTGCCATGAACGCAAGAGCAGCAAGTCGAGGAGATGATAAAAAAGCTTGCGCAGAAAAGGCGCGCTGTTAAATACTACGCCAAGTTTTCGTTTTATGGGATCGTATTTCATTGAATAGAATGCTGTAGGTAAATACTAGGTAACTTAAAAACTATTGGTCGTCTTTAAGCAGGTTTTCGATTTTTTCGATGTAGTCGAGAGAGTCGTCGATATAGAAATACAACTCAGGAACAATCCTTAATTGATGGCGGATACGTTGCCCCAGCTTACCTCTGATTTCGCTGGTATGCTTGCGGATATTGGCAATCACTTCTTCTTTCTTGGTGGTGGCAAACAAGCTCAGATAGACTTTTGCCACCGAAAGATCAGGGGTGATCACAATTTTGGTTACCGTAATCATGGCTCCCATGCCCAAATGGACAAAGTCGCGCTGAAAAAGTTCGCTAAAATCCTGCTGAAGCAGTTGATTTATCCGTTGTTGACGTTTTGATTCCATGCGGCAAAATTAGTTTTTTTTTGGATATGAGGGAATTGGAAAAGTGATCACCGCCGAGACGCTAAGGCGCAAAGGAAATAGTCAAAAATTGTGCATGTTGTAGCTGAGTAGAATATATTTTCTTCGCGTCTCTCCGCCTCTGCGGTTACTCCTTTAAAATACAGCTTTAGCAATCTGCTCAATATTATCCGATTTTCCCATGGTATAATAATGCAATACCGGCACTCCGGCGGCATACAATTCTTTCGATTGTTGGATGGCCCATTCCACACCTACCTGTCTAACCGCTTTATTGTCCTTACATTTAATCACTTCCTTGACCAAATCCACTGGAATATCCACATGAAAGGTTTTGGGTATAGCCGTCAGTTGCGATTGGGTGCTGAAGGGCTTTAAACCGGGAATAATGGGTACAGTAATCCCTTTTTTACGGCAGCGGTCAACGAAATCGAAATACTTTTGGTTGTCGAAAAACATTTGAGTTACGATGTAGGAGGCACCGGCTTCAATTTTCTTTTTTAAAAAATATAAGTCGCTGTCCATATTGGGCGATTCGCCATGTTTTTCAGGATAACCTGCCACACCAATACAGAAATTCATGGAACGTGTATTTCGCAGGTCTTCGTCCAGATAGATGCCGCGGTTGAGATTGGCAATTTGTTTCACCAAATCCAGCGCATGTTCGTTACCCTCTGGTTCAGGAGCAAAAATGCGTGTGCCGGGTTGCGGATCGCCTCGTACAACCAACACATTGTTGATGTCCAGAAATTGCAGGTCGATGAGGGCATTTTCGGTTTCTTCCCGGGTAAACCCTCCGCAAATAATATGCGGAACCACGTCGATCCCAAATCGGTATTTAATGGCCGCCGAAATACCCACCGTTCCGGGTCGTTTGCGCACCGTGTGCTTTTTCATCAGGTTGTTGGGCAGGTTTTCGTACACCACTTCCTGTTGGTGATAGGTGATGTTGATGAATGCCGGATTGAACTTCACCAACGGGTCGATGGCCTGTTGAATGCTGTCGAAATTATGCCCTTTTAACGGAGGTAACAATTCGAACGAGAACAAGGGTTTGTTAGCTTCGGCGATATATTGAATGATGGTTTTTTCCATGGTAATTTGCAATGGTTATGATGATTGAACTAAATTGACGGGCAATAATTTTTCCACGGTTTCCACCGGAAGGTTTTTGCGTTGGGCATAGTCGGTTAACTGATCGGGTAAAAGCTTGCCCACATTAAAGTATTGGGCATCCGGATGAGCAAAATAAAATCCGCTCACCGATGCTGCGGGATACATGGAAAATCCTTCTGTTAAGGTAACGCCGGTGTTTTTTTCTGCTTGGAGCAAGTTAAACAAAGTTTCTTTTTCCGAATGCTCCGGACAGGCCGGATAGCCTGGTGCCGGACGAATTCCAGCATATTTTTCGCGCAAAACCTCCTGTATTTCGAGTGATTCATCCGAAGCATATCCCCACAAGGAAGTCCGCACCTGATGGTGCATCCATTCCGCAGCAGCTTCCGCCAATCGGTCGGCCAACACCTTCAGCATGATCGCATTGTAATCGTCGTTGTCTGCTTCAAAACGAGCCACATGGGCTTCGATACCCAATCCGGCTGTTACCACAAACCCTCCCAAGTAGTCTGTGGCATTTTCCTTTTCAGGAAGAATAAAATCACTCAGGCACAGGTTGGGCAAATCACCTTCCTTTTGTTCCTGATTGCGCAGAAAATGAAAGGTTTGCAATGCGTTGGACTTTTGCTCATCTGAGAAAACCTTCACACTATCGTCTTTGGCATGCGCCGGAAAAATACCGGCAACTCCCTTGGCTTGTAACCAGTTTTCTTTGCGGATGATTTCTAACATGGCCAAAGCCTCTTCGTAGAGTTTTTTGGCTTCAGTTCCTTTCACAGGATCAGTAAAAATATCCGGATATTTACCATTGAGTTTCCAGGCATGGAAGAAGAAAGTCCAATCAATGAAAGG
>JBFHGX010000110.1:0-12861 GCA_041582875.1 Bacteroidales bacterium
CAACAGCATCGCCATCTATCAAATTAATCAGATTGACGGATCACTGCAGTTGTTGGACATTGAATCCACTCGGGGTGATGGGCCACGAAATTTTACGCTTACTCCTGATGGGAGTCAGTTATTGGTAGCAAATCAACATACCAATAACCTGGTGTTATTCCACCGCAATAAAGAAACAGGACTATTAACCTATGTTTCGGAAGTGAAGGCTCCCAATCCGGTTTGCATTTTGTTTTTTTAATCCCGGTATCGGAATGAAGTTCCATCGAAAGAATGTGACATATTGATATTGTGTTATTTAAAGTTCATCAAGCCCACTGAACTTGCTAACATTCTACACCAATTTTTTTCATAAATTTTAAATTTCCCGAAGGAGACCTCACTTTTTTTCAAAAAAAAGATTCCGCTTCTTTGGCATGATAATTGGTTTTCACCGTACTTTACCCCTATCATGAAACACGCAAAATCTGTTAAACCAAAAAATTAATCCAATGAAAACAATCCAACATCACATCAGAATTTATTTAGTACTCTTTTTTGTAGGCTTGCTGTTTGCCTCTTCTCAGGCTCAAATCGATTTTAATCTTGCCGATTACAAAAACCCCGATTATCGTTGGCAAGCCCTTGATTTTCAATTGGGATTGGACGGACAAAATACAGTGATTAATTACGATTACGATGATGATTTTAAAACAAAACAATCGAACAATTCATTTTTAGGCAATATGGAAGCTTCTTATCATGCACTAAAAAATTCAATCCATTATCAAGGTGTACAACACTATTCGCTATATTTTAATGCCAATAGTTCAAAAAACAAACGAACTCAAGGCTCCTCTAACTCCGAAAGCGTATACCAAAATTACGGGCAAATTTTAGCTCTGGATGCATTTTCTGGCAATCGTTTTTACAACAATAAACGACAGTTCTTTGAAGTAAACTTAAACTTTTATGGTCGATTAGAGAATGATCTACAAAAACATAGTGATGATTCAGAAAACTATCCATTTCGATACAAAGATCAAATTAAAACCTATCAAGCAGATTTGAACCTGCCTATTCTAGTCGGAGTGGGAAGAATTGAAGAAGTGCAAGATGCCCGCCTGGCGGTTTATATTCTCGACGATTTACTGAAGGCTGGCGATTTAACAAGGGATCCTGACAAGGAGGATATATTAGCCTTTGCCAGTTTTATCACAGAAACCAAAAATCAGCGGTTTTTTGATAGCCGTATACGCAAAATTGAAGAAATCACGGCAGTGGACTCCTTTTTGATTGCAAGAGGACTGAAAGGTAAATCGGACGCCAGTTACTATACCTTAATCAATGACAATTGGGACAACGCTTCTGGTCCTCAACGATCTGCCGGAAGACGTTTTTCCATCGGTTTGGTACCTAATATAAGTACATATCAAAAAGGTAGATGGTATGATTTACGAGATACGCTTAACGCAACAACCATAGAAACACAATACAAAGATATGGATCAAATAGAGACCTATGGATTGGATGTGGCAGCCTTTTACAACTGCGAAAAACCAATCAATCTCTATTGGCAACAATCTGTTGCTGCACAAATAAGATATTTGCTAATGTATGAATTAAACAGCATAGAATACTATGAAGATGGAACTCTGCTATTGGATGAAAAAGAAAACATTAATTCGCCGGGTGGACGTTTATCAGCTAACTATTCTTTGGGCTATTTTCCCAATAGCCGAACCAACCTAACAATATCAGCCTATGGGTCGCTAACAAAAAGCTGGGAAAAGCAAACCATTGATCAGGAACCTGAATTTTCAGTAGACAAACCTTCACTATATGGCAGGCTTAGTTTAAACTGTTATTACTATTTTTCACCGCAATTAAGATTCGCATTAAACATTGCCGAAAGTTACCAAAACCAGTCATATAAATATGGTGATGAAGCGCCCGACGGATTATATGGTATGGATTTTTCCTACTTTGCCTCCAGAATAGTGGCCAGTTTCACCTATAGCATATTCTGAAGGTCGAAATGAATTAGATTGATTATTAACAGTATAAACCTTTTGTAAAACAGGGTTGTTCTTTCTAAAAATAATCCTAATTTTGCACGCGCAATTTCACCAAAACCAATGTCATGTCAACAGATTCAATGGTCAGTATTTTTTCAGGACGCAAAAGCCGGTACCTGGCAGAAAAAATAGCCGAAAGCTATGGAACTCCTCTAGGAAAATCAATCGTATTGGATTTTGCTGATGGTGAATTTCAAACCTCTTTTGAAGAAAATATCCGCGGAAGAGACGTGTTCATTGTTCAATCTACCTTTCCACCTGCCGACAACTTGCTTGAGCTTTTAATGATGGTAGATGCTGCACGCAGAGCTTCGGCACGTAAAATTATTGCCGTTATTCCTTATTTTGGTTATGCCCGTCAGGATAGAAAAGATAAACCGCGGGTGAGTATCGCCAGCAAATTGACTGCCAATTTACTTATTGCCGCAGGAGTAACCCGCCTGATTACCATTGACCTGCATGCCGATCAAATTCAGGGATTTTTTGATGTTCCGGTAGATCACCTCTATTCTTCCAATATCTTTATACCCTATTTAAAAAACCTAAACTTGCCTAACCTCATCATGGCCTCTCCTGATACAGGAGGTACGCGAAGAGCAGCAAGTTATGCCAAGGCTTTGGGAACAGGATTTGTTATTTGTTACAAACAAAGGGCAAAACCAAATGTTATTGAGCAAATGGAATTGATTGGAGATGTGGAAGGGAAAGATGTGGTGCTAATTGATGATATCATTGATACCGCTGGAACTATCACCAAAGCTGCTTCGCTTATCATGAGCCATGGAGCCAATAGTGTGCGTGCATTTTGCACCCATGCCATTTTCTCAGGCGATGCCTATAGCCGCATCAACAAATCGGTTTTTGATGAAGTGGTAGTAACAGATACCATTCCTTTACAACAGCGTAGCGAAAAAATTACCGTTTTATCCACTGCAGATTTACTATCTGAAGTGATTAAACGCGTACAAAACTTTGAATCCATCAGTTCGTTATTCGATCTGAAAACTTTATAAATAAATATTTTTACCATGAAAAAAGTATCATTGAGCGGTTCTCTAAGAGAGAACGTAGGGAAAAAAGATGCGAAAAAATCCCGTAAAATGGGGAATGTTCCCTGTGTGATGTACGGAGGAAAAGAACAAATTCACTTTGAAATTGATTCTTTCGCTTTCGGAAAAATTATTTTCACACCCGAAACTTATTTAGTAGAATTAAACATCGATGGAAAAGTGTACAACGCACTTTTACAAGATGTTCAATATCACCCGGTAAGCGATAGCGCGTTGCATGCCGACTTCCTGGAAGTAATTCCCGGAAAACCTATTATTACTGCCTTGCCCATCCGTATCACAGGTAATTCACCCGGAGTAATTGCCGGTGGTAAATTACAACAAAAACTGAGAAAGATGAAAGTCAGAGGCGTTGTTGAAGATTTACCGGAAGAAATTGTTGTAAACATTTCAAAACTGAAAATTGGTGAATCCATTAAAGTAAAGGCTGTAACAACTGAGAATGTTGAGTTTCTTGATATTCCTAACGCCGTTGTAGTAATGGTTAAAACTGCACGTGGCGGTGCTGCTGCTCTTGCAGATGATGAAGCTGAAGAAGAAGGTGAAGAAACTGCTGAATAGTAATTTCTAGTCCATTCACTGATCAGATATTTTAATTAAGTGAGAAAAAAAGGGATAAAGTACTTAACTTTGTCCCTTTGCTTTTTACTGCTAATACTTTTATTTTGAAATACTTAATTGCTGGATTAGGAAACATTGGTGCCGAATATGTGAATACGCGTCACAATATTGGATTTGTGGTATGCGATGCATTGGCCAAAGATCTGGGAACCTCATTCACTGTCGATCGGCTGGCCTCAAGGGCTGAAGCCAGATTCAAAGGCAGAACCCTGATCATGATTAAACCCACAACTTACATGAACCTGAGCGGGAAATCGATTAAATATTGGTTGGACAAAGAAAATATTCCACTTGAAAATCTACTGGTTGTGGTTGACGACATTGCCTTGCCTTTGGGCATCTTGCGCATGAAACAAAAGGGTGGCGATGCTGGTCATAACGGTCTTACAGATATCATGTTAAAACTAAATACCAGCGAATATTCCCGATTGAGGGTTGGTATTGGTGATGATTTTCGCCGGGGATTTCAGGTGGACTATGTACTCGGACAATGGACCCGTGATGAAGAAAAAACCTTGATTCCACGCATCGACGTGGCAGTGGAAATGATAAAAAGTTACGCTACTATAGGAATTGGACGCACCATGACGGCCTTCAACAACAAATAACCTTCTTTTGTTGATTGCTAACAAATTAAAAAGCACCTATAAACGCCAACCTTTATCTTCCATAGCGTCGGAAAAAGCTTGATACAACTCATCAATACTTTTATCATTATTCAATACCAAGTCAGCCATTGCAATGCATCTTCCCAAATTTTGTTTGTTTGGATCACTTGTTGAAAATTCACGAGTTTCGTTTCCTATAAAAGTTTCAAAGCTTACATCATCCGTTTCGGATGCACGCAAAGAAATACGACTATACCTGATTTTCGGATCTGCATCTATAGCCACAAGCACAAAATTTCCTTGTTTTTTTAAATAATCGACTTCTCCGGGGGTACGAATGCTCTCAATGATTGCATTTTTTCCGGAAATCAAAGCTTCCTTATATAGCTCTTCAATGATATAAGCCGGAGAATGCTGTGCCCTTAACTTGTTGGCCACCTGCGTCATCGAATCACGATTGACCTGTAACCCCTGACGTTGAATTTCCCTGATAAGGAAATCCCTCACCGAGTAATGTACAAAACCTTTTTCGTTGACCAAATAATCTACTAAAGTCCCTTTTCCTGCCCCAAGTGTTCCGGTAATGCCTATGATAACCATCTTTTTTTCTATTGATTGTTGCTTTCAGAGTGAATTTCACTGATCCATTTTCCCATTTCAACAGGTTGATAGGCCAACATTTTAGCGATTAACGCATCGATTTGATCGGATACAATGAGGTTCGTGCGGTGTTCTTCCCTGACAAACCCTTCCAATACACCATGATCGATGAAGTCCAACAAACGATCGAAATATCCATTAATATTCAACAAACCCATAGGTTTATCAGTAATATGTAACTGATTGTAGGTTAGTATTTCAGATAACTCATCCAAGGTTCCAAAACCGCCCGGAAGAGCAATAAATGCATCCGAAAGCTCTATCATATGTGCTTTGCGTTCAGCCATGCTTTCTACTACAACAAATTTGGTCAATCCTTCATGAGCTACCTCTTTATTGATGAGCAAATGAGGCATCACCCCAATAACCTCGCCCCCACTTTCCAGCACCTTGTTGGCCAACACCTTCATGATGCCTACACGAGCTCCACCATATACCAGACCAATATTATTCTTAACCAGGTATCCACCGAGTTGCTCAGCAGCACCTCGATAAACCGGTTTGTTTCCCATACTTGACCCGCAAAAAACACAAATTCGTTTCATATTCATTTTCAATAAGGTCGCAAAATTAGCTAATTTTGCCACATGAATTTTATCGATAGCCATACCCACCTATATCTTGAACATTTTGATGAAGACCGACAAAATGTAATTGAACATGCCATCAAAATGGGCGTTTCAACCATGCTACTGCCAGCTATTGACAAAAGTAATTTCGACGCCATGCAATCAGTGGTGCATGATTTCCCCGAAAATTGTTTACCCATGATTGGATTACATCCCACATCGGTTAATGAAAATGTAGAAGAAGAATTGGCCTTTGTGGAAGCTGAATTGAAAAAAGGTAGCTATATAGCCATCGGCGAAATTGGCATCGATCTGTACTGGGATAAATCGTTTAAACTTCAGCAATCAGAAGCTTTCAGGCGGCAACTTCGGTGGGCAAAGAAGTATCAATTGCCCGTTGCCATCCACATGCGTGATTCGTTTAATGAAGTGTATGAAGTAGTTAAAGAAGAAGCTGCCGATGAGCTCAAGGGTGTTTTTCATTGTTTTATTGGAACAGAGGCTGAAGCTAAAAAAATTATCGACTTGGGTTTTTATCTGGGAATCGGAGGTGTAGTCACCTTTAAAAATTCAGGTTTAGGAGAAGTTGTAGCCAATTTGCCTCTGGAACACCTGCTGCTTGAAACAGATGCACCTTTTTTAACTCCAACACCTTTTCGCGGAAAGCGCAACGACAGCAGTTTTATTCCACACATTGCCCAAAAGGTAGCGGATTTGACCCACAAAAGTTTGCAAGAAGTTGCCGATGTAACCACCCAAAACACCAAAAGGCTGTTTAATTTGACCTAGTCCCATGAGTACAGAAACATCTATCTTAATTATTTATACCGGTGGCACCATCGGCATGATGGCTGACCCACAAACAGGTGCCCTCGTTCCCTTCGATTTTGATCGCATTAACGACCAAATTCCGGAATTAAAAACCATGAATTATCACTTGGGTTTTCATTGTTTTGATCCTATTCTCGATTCTTCGAACATGAAACCTGAAGTTTGGATTGAATTGGCCGGAATTATTGAACAGAACTACGAGCATTATGATGGTTTTGTGGTATTGCATGGATCAGATACCATGGCTTTTACCGCTTCGGCTCTTTCATTTTTACTCGAAAACCTAAACAAACCAGTTATTTTCACCGGATCGCAATTGCCTTTGGGTGTGTTGCGAACCGATGGAAGGGAAAATTTTATCACCGCCATTGAAATTGCCGCAGCCAGCATTGACGATACACCAGTGGTTCCCGAAGTGTGTATCTATTTCGAAAATAGCCTCATGCGTGCCAACCGCACTACCAAATATAATGCAGAACACTTTAATGCCTTTGTTTCGGCCAACATGCATCCCTTAGCCGATGTGGGCATATACATCAAATACAATCACAACCTGATACTCAAACCTAACTTTAAAAAGCTGAAAGCCCACAAAGAACTCAATACCCAAGTGGCCGTGCTTAAATTGTTTCCGGGAATCACCAAAGAGTTTGTGGAAGCCTTTTTGTCCATCAAAGGATTACAAGCCATTGTAATGGAAACCTTTGGCTCTGGAAATGCCCCTTCGGAAACCTGGTTTGTGGAAGCTCTACAAAACGCAGTGAATCAAGGACTCATTATTTTGAATGTCACCCAGTGTTTGGCAGGTTCGGTGAACCAGGGAAAATATGAGACCAGTTTGAAATTGCGTGAAATGGGCGTCATCAGTGGAAAAGACCTAACAACCGAGGCCGCGCTAACCAAGCTGATGTACTTGTTGGCCAGCGGATTGGAAAAACAACGAATTATTGAGTTGCTTTCTGTTTCATTAAGAGGAGAAATGACTGTGTAATTTTCTCTACAAAAAGCAAAGCCCAACTCATGATCTGGGTTGGGCTTTGTGCTATTGTGTTTCGTGAAGGTTATAAGTTTTTCTTCACCAGATAGAAATCCATTTTGTCGTCCGACACCAAATCAACTCTTTCTTGCATTTCGGCCAGATTTTTTGGTGGTGGAACAATCACTTTTTCACCTTTTTTCCAATCCAATGGTAAGGCTACCTTGTATTTATCAGCCACTTGTAATCCGTACAAAACACGCAGGATTTCATCCATATTGCGGCCTACATTCAACGGGTAATACATGATCAAGCGGATTTTTTTGTTGGGATCGATAAAGAACACGGCACGCACGGCAGCAGTCTCGCTTTCGTTGGGTTGCAACATGCCGTACAATTTCGAAACCTTCATGTCGATGTCGGCAATGATTGGGAAATCGAAATAGACACCAGTATGTTCTCTTACATTATTAACCCAGGCCAAGTGAGCATGGATACTATCAATACTCAAACCCATAAGTTCGGTATTTAAAGCATCGAACTCGCCTTTACGGGTAGCAAATCCGCTCATCTCAGTAGTACATACCGGCGTAAAATCTGCTGGGTGCGAAAACATCACTACCCATTTGTCGGGAGCATAATCCGAGAATTTGATGGTTCCTTTGGTGGTAACTGCTGTAAAATCAGGAGCTACATCCCCGATACGGGGCATTTGATACATTACTTCTTCTTCCATTTTTAAGCTTTTTAATTAATTATTTGTAATATGATTTATTTGTTGAGAAAAGCCGAATACATCCAAACAAGTTTTTCCTGTTCGCGGATATAATCGCTCATCAGACTATTGGTTCCTTCATCGTCTGCTTCGCCACTCAGCGTTAGCAACTCACGTTGTTTTTTAATGAGGATACCAAAACTGTCAATCAGGTTTTGTACGTTCTGTAATCCATCTTGGGTTTGTCCGGCCTCTTTAATCTCAGCCATCTGAAGATAAACGCTATAGCGGTATTCGGGTTGAAAACCCAACGTTAGGATACGCTCAGCTAACTCATCAATTTTTATGATCAGATCGTTGTATAACTCTTCGAACTTCACGTGAAGTTCAAAAAACTTTTCTCCCTTAATATTCCAGTGAAACCCACGTACATTGCTGTAAAATATTTGGTAGTTAGCCAGAAGGTCGCTGAGTTGCTCACTTAGTAAAGCAGCTTTATCTTTATTGATTCCTATATTATTCATGTGTGTAATTTTAAATTTGATGATGCAAAGATAGAGTCAGATTACATATTTGTCAAATCGAATGTTTTTATGTTGTAATAGATTTTATCTATATTTGTTTCATCAAATCAATACCTCTTTCTCATGGTTTCTCTAATACAAATGGAATACATGGTCGCTATCGACACCTACCGGCATTTTGCCACTGCGGCCGAAAAGTGCTTCGTTACTCAACCTACATTGAGTATGCAGGTTAAAAAAATGGAAGAAGATTTGGGTGTAATGATTTTTGACCGCACCAGACAGCCCGTCATCCCTACTGAAATAGGAAAAGTAGTCATCGAACAGGCACGCAAAATTTTAATGGAGGCCAAACGTATCGAATGGCTCATTCAGGAAATGAAACAAGAGGTTTCAGGTGAATTGAGTTTAGGCATCATCCCTACCATCTCACCCTATCTGCTTCCCTTATTTGCAGGTGTTTTCAAGCGGAAATATCCCTCCGTTCACCTCAAGGTAGAGGAGATGGTGACTGAGAAAATTGAAGAATTGCTCAAAAAAGATTTGCTCGATGCCGGAATTTTGGTCACACCCCTTCACAATGAAGGTTTGATTGAACAGCCGTTGTTTTACGAAGAAATGCTGGTGTACACCAGCATGCAACATCCACTGCATCAACAAGCGATTATTAACATCAAAGACATTGCTACTCCTGAAATGTGGTTACTCAGCGATGGACATTGCTTTCGGCATCAAGTGATTAATCTGTGTGAACTGCATGATTTAAAATCGGACCAGTTGCCTTTTGATTTTGAGGGCGGATCGCTTGACACGATGATGAAAATCATTGACAAAGAAGGGGGTTATACGCTAATCCCGGAACTGGCTGGCATTGAAATGGAGCCAACAAAAGGAAACCAGGTACGGCGTTTTACCAACATGGCTCCTTTGCGCGAAGTAAGTCTGGTAGTCAATCGCAGGTTTGCCAAAACCGCCCTGCTAGAGCATCTGGCCACAGTGGTAAAACAATCGGTACCCAAAGAGTTGTTGAATGCTGAGAGAGGAACGCTGGTTGAATGGAGATAGATTTCATGATCCGCCGGGTTGAAAAAAACCCTGAGGATCGAAAGTCTACCCAAACACTTCCGTCTTAATCCCCATCGCCTCCACTTGTTTTGCGATGGAACTTAGTTCTTCTTTCGAAACTTTAACCAACTCCTTGGCAGGGGTTTCGCGATCGATGCTGTAAAGCATTACCGAGGCAGGTTTAATTTTTTTTATCAACTCAAGCCACGCCGAAAGTTCCTCAGGTGAGGTGTTGTCGATGGTTTGTCCTTTGTATTCTCCTCTTAAAAACAGGGTTTGTACAATCAGATTTTCTTTGATTAGCAACAGGTTATCTACCACCTTTTCCAGCGTTAGGTTGCCCAGTGGTTGGTTGATGCGTTGAAACATGGTTTCGGTTCCGGCATCCAGTTTCTGAATGTTCTTGTCGACTTTAACTAAAGCTGCACGCACCTGTTCTTTGTGCAACATACTTGCGTTTGAAAGCACACTTACCACAGCCTTTGGTGCATACAAATCACGCATTTCCAAAGTGTCCTGCATGATCTCAGCAAACTCAGGATGCGTAGTAGGTTCTCCGTTTCCGGCAAAGGTGATGGCATCGGGCTCTTCCGGTGTATTTTGCAGGGCTTTTAACTTAACGGCCAGCTTTTCCTTGAAATGACTTCTTTTGGGCAAAACAACCTTAGCTCCATTGTTTTCCGTCCATCCACACTCACAATAGATACAATTGAAATTGCAGAATTTGTTATCGGTGGGAAGTAAATTTATCCCCAACGAAATTCCCAATCTTCGGCTCCTGACCGGACCAAAAATGAGCTCATCGAATAAAATGCCTGACATAAATATGAAATTTGTGCAAAAATAGCGTTAATTTTGATCTCAAATCAGCTTGGGAGCTTTACCAAAACCAATGAATACACTCAATCAACTCAAAAAGCCCATCGAAAAGGAGCTGGACATTTTTCAGCAGGTCTTCCGACAATCGGTGAAATCGAACGTTCCGCTGTTGGATGTCATTATGCGGTATTTGCTTAAAGCCAAAGGCAAACAACTACGTCCGGTGATTGTGTTGTATAGCGCTTCCCTGATGGGAGAACTGAACGAATCGACCTACCGTGCTGCTTCGCTCATCGAGCTGCTGCACACAGCGACCCTGGTACACGACGATGTGGTGGATGATTCAAGTCACCGCCGAGGAAGATTTTCAATCAATGCCTTGTGGCGCAACAAAATTGCGGTATTGGCAGGCGACTATTTGCTTTCTAGAGGTATGTTACTGGCCTTGAAGGCGAAGGATTATCATATTCTGGAAATTGTTTCAGAAGCGGTAAAAGAAATGAGTGAGGGTGAGCTATTGCAGATGGAAAAAGCACGCAAACTTGACATCGACGAGCAGGTGTATTACGATGTGATTCGTAAAAAAACCGCTTCGCTGTTGGCTTCTTGTTTTGCTGCGGGAGCAGCATCCACCTGCCGTGATGAGGATACCATCCAACGCATGTGGCAAGTCGGCGAATTGGCCGGCATGGCCTTCCAGATAAAAGATGACTTGTTTGATTTCCAGAAAAACAACCAAACCGGCAAGCCCAGTGGTATCGACATCAAAGAGAAAAAAATGACCTTGCCTCTGATATTTGCCCTGAGCAAAGCTTCTTTCCTCGAAAAACGAAAAATCATCAACATTGTAAAAAACCACAACACCGATGGAGAAAAGGTAGCTTGGTTGATGGATTTTGTAAAAGAAAGTGGCGGATTAGACTATGCAGAAAATAAGATGAATGAATTTAAAAAACAGTCGCTCGACTTACTGAAAACATTCCCTGAAAATCTGGCCAGAACAGCACTGGAAGACTTGGTTGTGTATTCCATTGAGCGTAATCTTTAAGCCAACCGCATGCGCTAAAGGATTAATTTTTGTCAGTTGGTTTTCGTAATTTAGCCAACACATTATTGATTTTATGACTGATAAGTTTGAAAATACAGAAATCTATTTAAAACTTGTTGATACAATTGGCATTACGATTGAAGAAGCAAGATTAAGAGCCGTTCGAGCAGTTAACAGTGAGCTACTTAAGGCAAATTGGGAAATCGGTAAATATATCGTTGAATACGAGCAACATGGAAATGAGAAAGCAGAATATGGCAGCTCTCTTTTAGCACGATTATCATTGGACCTAAAAACGAGATTTGGTAAGGGGTTCAGCAAAAGTAACGTGTACTTAATAAGGCAGTTCTATCTAAAATATCAAAAATTCCAGTCAGTGACTGGAAAATTGACATGGACTCATTACGGTGAATTACTTGGGGTTTCAGATGTCTCTGCCAGAAGTTTTTACGAAAAACAAGCAGAAAAAGAAAACTGGAGCGTACGTGAATTAAAAAGACAAATTAATTCATCTCTATTCGAAAGAATCGCTTTAAGCAAAGATAAAGCAGGTGTTATAAAACTTTCAGAACAGGGATTAATAATTTCAGAAGCTAAAGACATTGTAAAAGACCCTTACGTATTAGAGTTTCTTCAAATTCCAGAAGAACATAGAATGAGCGAAAGTAAACTCGAACAAAAAATAATTGACAATCTTCAAACTTTTTTACTTGAATTGGGAAAGGGATTTTCATTCGTTGGCAGGCAATACCGAATAACTTTAGCCAACGAACATTACTACGTTGACTTGGTTTTTTATCATAGAATTCTAAAGTGTTTTGTACTCATAGATTTAAAGATAAAACATGTAAAACATCATGATATTGGACAAATGAACTTGTATCTAAACTACTTTAAATCAGAAGAAAATACAGTAGGAGATAATCCTCCAATTGGAATTGTTTTAGGCGCTGACAAAAATGACATTCTGGTTGAGTATGCGATTGGAGGAATAACAAATAATATTTTTGTTTCAAAATACCAACTATACTTACCTGACAGAAAAGTTCTAGAAAACAAAGTAAAAGAACTGATTAGTGAATAACGCGCGATCCAAAACCAACCAAATAGGTCTTTTTGTAAAACATAAATAATCACCCCACTTGTTTGTTACAAGTATCGTTTTTAGTACAATTTTCAAACCCTAACCAGTAGGATGGTGTTTATTTGCTTGGTGGGTAAAAGAAAATAAATCCGCAATATTATAATGACCAAAAGGCATAATTATTGGTCATTACGATATTTAAATCTCCAGCTAG
>JBFHGX010000111.1:0-12611 GCA_041582875.1 Bacteroidales bacterium
CGACAAATATATAGCTTTGTTATTAAACTTGCTGATTTTTCGCCTACCCATAGAACGTATGCTATCAGTTTGGGTTGCTCAATACCATTCCATTTCTATACTGGAGAAATACATGAATAAAGATGAATCTCATCAGTATAGGTGATCAGAATTTCAACAGCTTTTTGCCTACTGGAGAACAACAGCAGGTTATTAATTCAGTCAGTTCATTCACAGATTAAAATACTCGCTCAACCAAAAGTAAACATCCGTTTATGCACAATGTATTTTGTTTATAATCGATAAAAAAATAGCATACTCAATTAATACCAAATATACGTTTGATTAGCTGAACCATTTTATTAACTGATCAACGCCTTCAAGCACTTTGCTACAGTACGTTTTTGTAAAAGAAGCAGGCAAAGGTTCATGAATGGGAAAAGTTCTAGCTGCAGCCAATACCCTTGCCCCGTCAAAATCGATGTATGCCAGGCGTGCAGTAAATAAATCTGGTTTACAATTAAATGAACTTCCTTGAAGAATGGCAACCCCCGTATCATTTAAAATTGCATTACAAAGTTCTTTAGATGTATTTATCCCTTTAGCATGAATTTTATCGGAAAAATTTGAGAAATCCAGAAAAAGATAAAAACCACCAACAGGAGCATGTGTTCTTATTCCGGCAGCATTCAATCTCTCAGCACATTCGTTGCCGATTTTTGAGAGAATTTTTCGCGAATGCCAAAGATACTCTTCAATTTCGGTTCCTCCTTTGAACGCTTGTATAGCAGCAAATTGAATTGGAGAGCTTACGGATGTATAGGTTTCGCTTGCAACAATTGCCATTTTTTCTAAAATCCAATTTAGATTTTTCGGGAAAGTAAATGTTCCTAATCGCCAGCCTCCGGCACCGCACCATTTTGAAAGTCCTGAACTTATTATCGTTCCCTCAGGATAATATTTTGCAATAGAAATATGCTTCCCCGTGTGATGCATTTGTCCGTATATTTCATCTGACAGGATATAAATATTGTTTTCACGGGCCAAAGCAGCAATTTCTTTCAAAGATTCTTCATTAATAGAACCCCCATCAGGATTACCCGGATAATTCAAAATCATTAATGAAAGTTTATTTTTCTGGGTTCTCTTTTCAAGAAAAGAGCGAAACAAGTTTGGTGTCAATTGCCACTTATCTTTATAAGTACTCCTAATTATTGAGATTTTCTTTCCTATTATTTTGGCCTGTGGAATATAGGAAACCCAACATGGACTGACAATAATGATTTCACTTTTTAGCACCAACTGTAGCAAAAAAACAAGTTCTTTAGAGCCGGGACCGATAATAATATTTTCAGCAGTAGCAATGACGTTGTCTTTTTTTCTATGGAATTCGGCAACTGCTTCACGCAATTGTAGAAGACCTTTTACAGGCAGGTAATCTTTTTGTGCTGCATTTAAGCGCAAAGCTTCCTCAACGCAATTTGGCACAGGAAAAGGGGATTGCCCAAGACCGAACCGATAAACAGTTTTTCCTTTTGCAATAAGTTCTTTTGACCGCTCATTTATTGCCAAGGTATCAGATTGCTCTAACCCATTTAAATGTGGGTTGATGAATTCATTTTGATTGGTTGAAAAAGAAGCCATAATATCATACATTTAAGGGGGGGGGCAAAAATCTCATAACATATTTCTACTCAACTTGAATATCTATAGTTTACATTTCTAAAGTTAATCATTTTTATATTCAAACTAGCTACTTCATTTTCTCTAATTAACAACATGTTGTTGTTGTAGCTTCACCCAATTGGTTTCACTTTTAAGTTGAAATCGCCCTACATATAAACACATAAGCTGATGAGGTATTGAAAGTCATATGATATTCCAGACAAGCTTCACTGCCATGACTAAAAGGATTATGGCTAAAATTCTTTTTACTGTTTGAGGGTTAAGCTTCTTATGCATAAACATGGTGCCTAATGTTGCTCCTACGATTCCCGCCGTCGAGGCTATGGTCAACAAGCGCCAATCGACGCTACCCATTGCCCAATAGGTTAAAAATCCTGCAAAAGAGGAAAATGGCACAACAAAAGCGGTAATTGCTGCAATTTTCTTGGGATTGAAACCTAAGATTAGCATAAGTGGTGAAATAACGCCTCCACCACCTACACCAAGCAATCCTGATAGAAGTCCGGCTATAACGCCTATAAATGACAATGCAAAATAGGGTCTGTCTTCGCGATAAGACTCCTTTTCCTTTTTCTTGTGAAACAGAAACATAAATCCGGAAAAAAGTAAAAAACCGATAAAAAGAATCAAAATAATTCTCTTAGGTATGAATTGAGATCCCCAAGCTCCAACAATGGCAAATAAAAACGAAAAGACAATGATTGGTATACCGACTTTAAAGTCAAGCCTTTTGTTTTTAATATTTGATATACTAGCACCTGTTAAACTCACTGTGTTATAGAACAGTCCAACAGGTTTTGCTATTCCAATGGGAATACCAAGCGACACCAAAATGGGTATCAATATAATGGCAGCTCCTACACCGCCAAGTGAAAAAACAAATGCAGCTACAAATGAAATTCCAGCAATTAAATAATCCATCAATTCCTATTTTGCTTATAAAGCACCCAATTTATTGGCAATCAATTTGGCGCGAATTATTTTTCTGAACAGGGAATACACACCCTTTTTCCATCAATAATTTTTGATCGGTTGTCGAAAACAACCTCATTACATTTGGAGCAATTATGCCATTCAAAAGTGCCTTTGGGTAATTCAACCTCTTTCTCAAAAATTTCACTTACAGTAAAAAGCTCATTTTCGTCCAGCTGTTTTACGTTTTCGATAAGGGGCATAACTAATTCAGTTTTAATATCTTTGGGCTCGACCTTTTGTTTACGCAGCTGAACAAACTCAGAGTTCAATGCTTTCTCAAAAAACTCAGGTCGTGTGGAAACTCTTACTGCTCGTTTTGATTTTAAATCAACCAAAACTATCGCATTCTTCCCATAATCTAACTTTTCGACAATTCCTTTTCCATAGGTACATCCTGTTGCAGCCATTACTCCATCTAAAAAACACGCCGCAGCATGCGCGGGCCCATTTTCACAAAAAAGATACAACTCTTTATTGCTGGCTTTTTCAACGCCAAGTTTTTTCATTGCAGTTAAGCCGGCGCGATAACCAATTGGCATGGCAGGACATTTGTGTCCGTGAAATTCGTAAGCCCATTCTGGGATTTCTACTTTTATATTTTCCATTACTTCTATGTTAAAATTAACGATATTTAGCTGTTTATCAGTTGTTACTGATTTGTAATTTATAATGTTCGTGTAATTACGAACAAAGGTAAATGTTTTTACCTAATTACCATGAATAATATCATATTTTTGTTTGCATTGGATAGATCACACTCTTTCACCTACTTTAGTAGCAGATCAACTAATAAGAGCAGCAGATATGTGACATTTGATTTGTCAACTACCAAATTGCAGTTCACTTCGTTTTTTGAAATATAAGATTCATGGACTACCACATAAAAATGATATATCAACAAAAATTTGTCACTTTCTAATTTAATTGATAGGAAATCCTGACAGAAACAGAGATGGCGTTACTGAGTTGTATGCCATTATAATACTTATAAACAGGAGCATCCGTGTTAACAGCCAATGACCAATCCTGATAAAAAGTCCAACTTACATGCGGAACCAAATAAATGATGTTGTAACCTGAAGATTCCACCGTTTGATCATCTTCACGCATGGCCCTTCCTCGGTTTTCACTTCTGGCTTCCAAAGCAGCAGAAAACTTCCTGCTTATTTGATAAGAACCCATGAATGAGACCAAATATTGGTTCCCGTATTTGTAATAAAAATTGGCGGAATTTATTAGTTGTGCATACTCAAACAATCCAAAAAATGTGGCGCTAAATTTACCGTTGCTATTGGTTTTTGCCATCAACAAACCCAATTGATACTTAAAACTGCCTGAGGATGGTTGTACTGTAATGGGTAATTTTACATGATCAGATTCTTGATCGAATACACCAATGGGCAGGATGATACCAAAGGACGGAATGATGCGTAGCTTCTTTTTCCAATTATTCAAGGCCAGGTACTTGATAGATATATGTGCATCTCCCAAGCCATGACCGTTGCTTCGAGCCCAGTCGTCCTTAAGATAAGTCTCTGTTTTGTTGATAAAATAGCCCAAATCAGCTTGTATGGTAACTCGGTTTGATAAACCATAAATGGCCTGGAACGTTAAATAGTTAAAATAGGCCTTATCAACAAAATCGATATCAATGGGTTTGTCACCTTGAAAATATTGATGTGAAGTACTATACTTATAGCCAGATATAAACTGAATACTGTTTTTATTCAGGCTCGATAGTTCTCCATAAAAAAATGGATTGCCTGCTGAACAGCATTGTGCGTTTATTTTTCCTGCAATTAGGACCAACAGGATAAATATGAGCTGCTTTTTCATTTTTCGAGATTAAAATATGAGGTGACGTTTATTTTAATTTTTGCAGAAACCATCCCCTCTTGGTTACTGATAGCGCAAGTAATGGTGTTTGTTCCAACACAACACTCTCCTGCTGCATATTTGATTTGCGTGCCGCTGCCGTTAAAATTACCATGATCACACTCCCAGCTATACACTAGCGAATCGCCTGTAGCATAACAGGTAATGGTCGTTGTGTCCCAGGCTTTAACGGTATAATGGCTTGCCAACAAACTATCGATAGAAATTTTATCTGTCGTATTTTGATTCAATTCATCTTGCTTCTGACATCCGAAGAAAATCAAAATCGATACCGCAACAAGAAGCAAAAGGTTATTTTTCATGGTATTTTTCTTAATTATTATCATTTCTAATCTATTTATTTATAGGCATATCATCGAATTTTTTAGATATTTCTGATAGTGAAAAATATCCGGTATGCCTGAAATACTCTTTGCCTGATTTATCGAGTAATATTTGTGTTGGTATGGCCGAAACGCCAAAAAGCATCATCAGAGATAGATTTTCTTTAAATGATACATTAATGAATACCACATTAACTTTTTCAGGGAATTGTAATTTAACCTCCTGCATTACTTGCTCCATTTTCCTACAAGCGACACATCCTGTGGTACCAAATTCAAGAAAGGTTATTTCGTAGTTTAATCCATTCTCTGAATAATTGTAAAGTGAATCAATTAAACTCCCTTTCGCGATTGACAAGTCGGTTGGAACTTGCGCTTTCATGATGTTGGATATATGACGACTCATGTTGTCCTTCAAGTTAAATCCGATTACCAGAAGTGCAATGAGTAAAAAAAATACTATCCAGGGAGTAATTTTTTTTATCATGTTTAAGATTTTATTTTTTGAAATAATCCCATTAACTTGGTTTGATAAATTTTTAATATTTGAGTCTCATGTTCACCAATGGGTTTCATTAGTAATTCTTCCGCCACCGATAAATCCCAAATTTAAGTTTTCCATGATTTCATTTATTTCTTTTTATTTCTCTTGCGCGGTTTCAATTGGCACATACATGAACCAGAAAGTCTTTCCTGAACATCAATTTTTATTGGCAAACCGTCTCTTTCCCATTCCACGAATCCTCCAGCTAGATTATAGGTGCTTTGAAATCCGGCTTGTATCATATTCATTACCACCTCTCTACTCTGCATACTTGTAGATGATTCAGCAACGATGTACACCTTTTCTTTGTTCAGTTGATTGAGAAAATCCTTACAAATATTGATAGGAAAATACAACGTGCTTTCGACACCAAATCGCTTAAAAAGACTCATATAATCCAACCGTATATCAATAATAATAGCTCCGCTTTCGCATAGCTGGTTGGCCTCATTTGGTGTTACGTTTGGCACTCTGCCCGAAACAAAACCGATATTCATTTTTGTATCCATCATAATAAATGGTTTCTGCTAACGATGGTATGCCATATTAAACAAGAATATTTTTATCAACAATAAGTGCTGGTTACATCATGACCCTAAACTGCATAAATTCCAAAAGGTCTATAATTTTTGTAATGGTGACATATTGCCCTATTTTTTCATGACAAGCAACTTTTTTCCCTTTTCAGTCGTAACAAATTCAATATCCATACTGTTCGCACATCTACGAACAAAGATAAAGGCTTTTGTTTAATTACGATAAACTAGTGTTATTTTTTTCACAAATGTAAAGAGAGCGCTTTAGTGTGGCTATTAAAAAATGATTTACAATGTATTATCACTCCATTTTACAAATGGAATGATAAACGCTTGGTATTTATGGATCGCGGAAGTCAAAATATGACACTTTAATTGAGTTTTGCGGAATTATTATTGTAGATGTGTCTGTATTTGAATATTTTATCTTCTCATCTATTCATATTACTTAATTAAACATAAAAGATATGATGTAGTAGGGTATTTCTGGTGTTTCAAGTTGAACTTACCAATATCACATCCTGATTTGGAATATGTTAAATGATTAAACTCCAATTAATCAACAGCTCATTTAGATAAATTTAGAGTACACCAAAATTTATGCTAAATTTGTTAAGGCAGAAATATAATAACACGATCTACATACCAATCAATATCGAAGCATGAAAACGCTCACTAAAATAGTTAAGGTAACAGGGATAGCTATTACTTCAATCCTTGCTTTTATGATTCTGACAGTGGTTGTGGCCAAAATATTTGAAGATGAGCTGGCCTCCTTTACAGTAGAAAAATTAGAAAGCAAGATCAATGCGCCTATGTCGGTTGGTAAAGTGTCGTTGATTCCCCTTTTCTCCTTTCCCCGACTTAGTGCTGAAATAAACAAACTCTATATTGGGGATCCGGAAAGTCAAAATAACGACACGCTTTTCTTTGTCAATAGTTTAAAAGTAGGTCTTGACACCTGGGATTTATTCCATGGAATTTACACCATCGATGAAATGGAAATATCGGGATTGGATTTTGCTTACGAGGTGGATAGTGTTGGAAAATCAAATATTGATTTCATCATTAATGCTTTTACAGATAGCAATACAGAGGTTAAGAGCGAATCTGTGTCAACACCGCTTGACCTTAGTGCTGAAAAATTGAAATTGGAAAATATCCATGTCAGGTATTATGACAGCTTAACCCATATGGGAGCCGAGGTAACTATACCGGAAATTACCCTTAAAGCAAAAACCAAAAACAACATTTATCAAGGGAAAACAAAGGGAAGCTTTATCCTGAGTCATTGTTATCTCAAAGACACCAAATTAGATAAAATGGAATCTTGTACGGTGACTTTTGATTTAAAATACAATGATAATGAAGCTATCGTTGATGAGTTGTCCATCGTGAGCGAAGGGTTAAATTTGGGGATGGAAGGCGCCATTAAACTTGGTGATACGATCAATCTAAACGCCCTATTTGCACTAAACGAACTGGATCTTGACCAGTTAAAAAAATACCTTCCTAACCCGGATGATTATATTATTGGTGATGAAAACATGGGGCAAATGGATTTCTTATCCTTGGACATCAATGTGGATTACACGGACAATTACACCCGAATAAACAAGCTGCTTGTTAATAGTGACGGGCTGGGGCTAAATATGGCTGGCGACCTCAGTATTAGTGACACCATGGAAATTAACACTGATATTGAGTCACTTCGCGTAAACTTTAACACCTTAAAAAAGTACCTTCCCAAGCAATATTATAAAGAATTTGGACTAATCAACATGGATGGTACGCTGGATGCTTCTGCCAGCATAAAAGGCCAATATGCTGACTCTACTTTGCTACCTACTGTTGTTGCAGATTTAAATCTCAAGAATGTTATGCTTCAAACAAAAGACTATCCCAGGATTGATGGGGCGAATTTTACTGCACAGATTTCAACAGGCAACAAATCAGATCTAAGTGAGTCAAGCATTGATATTTACAATTTTGACGTTGTTAGCAACAAAAGTCATCTTAATTTAAAAGGAAATATTACAGGGTTAAAAAACACCCAGTACAATCTTCGGTCCAGTATGGAAATCAATTTTATCGAATTCGAAAAGTTGATCCCTGACAGCCTTGCCAGAAACCTACAAGGCAACATTGCAGCTTCAATACGAACAAGTGGTATTTTGCCCAAGAAGTTAGACAATGCCTTTACAGATTACGTGCTTAACAACACCTTTTTATCATTGAATATTCATGATATCAATGCTTTGATTATGGATTCGTTACGCCTAGAAAACTTGAGTTGTAATATCAACTACACTCCACAAGGATTAGGAACAAAAGAAATCAATTTAGACAGTCTGAATCTGAAATCCAGCACACTGAATATCAACCTACAAAACACCTCATTCATAGCCAGTATATCCGGTAGTATGACAAACCCTAAATCGATAAGTACCCAACTTAAATCACTTACTATTAATCAGGGGAACAGTCAGCTTGTTGGTCATGGGACAATAGAAAATTTTGAGGTTCCACAGTTCGATCTTTATTCCAATATTATCCTGTCGCTGGATGAGATTAAGGCCCTTATCCCCGATTCCCTCGTAAAAAGAATGACAGGTACTCTTGCTGCTGACATTCACACAATAGGTAAAATAAATCCTGATTCATTGGAATCTCAATTGTATCCATTGCTTTTTGAAAACAGCCGCATAAACCTATCTTTCAACGATGTTAGTCTTGCTTTCCCTGATTCGATCATGAATTTTGATCACCTTTCTTCGCGCATCGGGTTGAATAAAGAAACCCTAACCATTGATGATTTTCACATTACCTATAATGGATTAGACCTTAAAATTGACTCAACAAGGGTGCAAAACATCTATAAATCAGTCATCCTGAACCAAGAAGAGGAATTAACTGTTGAAACGCACCTCCATTTTGGCAAGTTCGTTTTAGATGATTTTAAGCACCTGATGGCGTTTGACTCACCTAAACCTGAGGTTACAACTGACACCGCAACTTTAAAGCATGCCACTGACTCAAATACTACTTCTGATCCACGTAAGTGGACTTTTCTGATTCACGGATCCGCATCTGTAGACAACATCATTGTTGACTCTCTAGCGCTTGACGATTTCAATATCTACCAGCTACACATCAACGACTTATCCACATTATTCAACCTTACTGATAGTGCATATATTGCGGATCAGTTTAAATTCAAGGTATTTGAAGGTGAAATGAACAATTCTATAAATTATAAATTGCGGAATGATGGCACCCAGTCAGTTTCCACACACCACATCGTTCAAAACATGAATATACGCACCATGCTCAGAGATATGGACAATTTTGGAATGGATTCGGTAATTACTTACGAAAATATCAGCGGATTATTCTCTACCGATTTGAATACGTTTGTAGCCATTGATGATAGCATTTTAATGGACAAAATGATGGTAAGTGGAGAGATTGTTCTGGAGAAGGGAGGAGTTTTCAATTACAAACCTGCTACAGAGATGGCTAAATTCACCAGCATTAAAGAGCTAGACAATATTCAATTCAAAACGCTGCGAAGCAGTATTTTCATGTTTAAAAACAAGTTGTATGTTCCCAGAACCAACATTGTAAGCAATGCATTAGACATTGCTGCATTTGGAATGCAGAGTCTGGGTGGTGATAGCGAGTTTCACCTTGAACTCCATTTGGGCAATATTCTTTTTGGTAAATCGAAGAGAAGAAACGAGAAACAAGATGAAAGCGGTGAAGAAGTGGATGAAAAGTCGTTAAAGAAAAGTTCTCGAAAAATTAGGTATACCGTTACCAATGGAAAATCGAAAGTCGGGCTCGATACCAAAGACGACCGAGAAGCTATGATAAATAAAATACGTGTTCAACAAAAAATGCTGGACTTCATCTTTTTCCCAAAGAATATCCATTACAATACCGAGCCTGAATAAACCAATGTTTTTCAGGTTGGGTTTGAAAAATAAAATTAATTTTGTTTACAACATTAATATGGAAATTTATATTCAGTAATCTAAACCGTAAGAACATGAAAATATTAAAATCATTGGTAACCATTGCAATTTTTGCCTTATTTGCCCTATCTTATTCCGCTTGTGGCACAAGCTCAGATGAAAGCTGTGAACAACAAGACATGAATGAGATTCTAAACTGTGGGGTTGAAAAGAATGTGGAAGTATGTTGCACAACAGGAGCTGGTTGTGTTTACACCTACAATGGGCAAGAATATCCTGACACAAATACAGGTCTTAGTAATTTGGCAGACGCTTTGGGATGTACTTACAAAAGCTCAGCCAATTATAATGAAGAAAAAGAGCTAATCATACAACAACTGATTGAGCTAAAGGATCGTGCAAGTTTCGGATTAAACTAATTAACTCAGGAACCATTTGCCTGTTTCTCGAGGAAAACAGATGGGTAGAAAGATTTGTGCTCAAAGGATTTTATATTGTTCGAGGCGGACAAATTAATCGAAATAATTTTTCTACCCATTTGCATACCAACTGGTATCTTTATAATACCCCGGACAGTTAACAATTAAAACAATTAGGAATTGAGGCAAGCATCAACCGATATGCGAAGTTTATTTACCTGAAAAAATTTTGGTTGCATAAAACGACTGATTTCTGTGTTTTGAAAAATAAATTAAAACCATAACCACCCACCTTTTTTCATTTGTTTCAACTTCCTTTTCAAGTCTCGGGTACTTAAATTCAGGGCTATTATTTCACCTTTACCATTAAGCAAAACAGTTGACGGAATCGACTTGATATTGTAGGATACTGCTGCTTCACATTTCCATCCCTGCATATCACCGATATTTACAAAATCGCCCGTACCATCCCGTTCGATACTATTTCTCCAAGCCATTTCATTTTGATCCAACGAAACAGAAATGATCACGAACCCCGTCTCCCCCTCCTCAAATTCGGTATTTCCAAACTCATTATAAATTTCAAGCAACTCAGGCGACTTCTTGCGACAGGGAGCACACCAAGAGGCTCCGAAATTGATCAGAATAACCTTATCCTTCATCTGCGAAAGCGTAACTACATTCCCATTCAAATCCGGAAGTTGAATTTCAGGTGCCTTATTGCCAATTATTATTCCCTCTAGGTTAACCTTCTTCTGACCAAACCCATTGTTTATCAGAATAAAGCTTAAATAAAATATGATGGTCAGCGTTTTTTTCATACTATATCATTCTCATTTGAATGCTATCAAATGGTGTTTACGCGGCTAGCTATACCAACCCCGGCAAGCCATGGTACACAAACATTCCATTTGGTGATCAAATCTATACAAATTTTCGGCACTGGTTTCTTAAGTTCTAATAATATTTGAAACTTTTTAGCTATATAAAAAAGAAAGATCAGCTAACAACGCCACAATTTTCCATTTCATTTATTGGCAATTTATATGCGCTTGTTGCACCCTCAAAGGCGATGATTTGCTTGAAAAGGCATGAATGAGGGTAGTTGATTCCGAATACTTTTAGAATTAATTGGAGACATGGGTGTAGATGAATAACCGAAATAAGGTTGCAAAACCATTATCCTTTCCAAGTTAACTACCTGTGAGCCTCATCAGTAAACTTCCTGATTTTTGCTAACAAATCATCCTTTCGAAAAGGTTTTGAAATAAAATCGTCACAACCAGCTTCAATTGCTTTCTCACTATCACCAATCAGCGCATAGGCAGTTTGAGCAATAATATACACCTGTTTATTGAATATACGAATTTTATTAACCGCCTCGATTCCATTCTTTTCAGGCATCTTGATATCCATCAAAATCAAATCGATATCCTGATGTTGTTGACAGGCATTTACCGCTTCTACCCCATTAGATGCAAGCAGAATATCGTTGGTTAATTGCTTTACAATGGCAGTTAAATAAATTCCTGAATTAACGTCATCCTCTACAATTAACACCTTTAAACCGTTAACTTTTTCATTTTGTGCAATCCCAGTAGCCATGGGGTTTAATACAGCATTGTCATGATGAGTATCATTTAGGTAGGGAATGGTAAAATAGAATGAAGAACCTTTGTTATTATCTGATTTTACCCCAATTTCTCCTCCCAGTAGATTAACATATGATTTAGCAAGAAACAAACCAAGGCCGTTGCCTTGATAAGCATCACGATCCTCAATATCAGACTTAACAAATAATTCGAAAATAGCCGCTTGCCTTTCCTTAGGTACGCCAATACCGGAATCATTTACATAAAACTCAAGAAAACTATCTTTACGGCGGTATCCTACGTGAATAAACCCCTCTTTGGTAAATTTAAAGGCGTTTGTTAGCAGATGGGTTAAGATTGCCTCGATTTTTGATTTATCAGAAATAATTACAGATTCTCTTTCGGGCAAACCAACCACGAAAGAAAATTCTATTTTTTCATTTTTGTTTTGTTCACTATACTTATAAAAAATATCTTCAACAAGCTTATTTACAACTAATTTCGTTTCATCAACGTCTATCTGACTGGTCTCAATTCTTGATGCCTCAATTATGTGATCAATTGTTGTCACCATTCTATCGGAACCTCTTTTGATTATGTCAGCGTACTTTTCTTTATCAGAATCAGCAAGATCTGTGTCAATTAATAAATTTGAGAATCCTAAGATACTATTTAATGGAGTAC
>JBFHGX010000112.1:0-12427 GCA_041582875.1 Bacteroidales bacterium
AGTTGAAAATGAAAAATTGGCTGGTATTGCAAATGAGATTCAACAAAAACTAAAACATGTCATTCGCAATGTTTAAAACAACCTTTAAAATTTCCAAAATGGATTGCCCTTCCGAGGAATCCCTTATCAGGATGAAACTCGAAGGGCTTTCCATGATTAAAAGTTTGGTGTTCGATATTGAAAGCCGAAAACTTATTGTCTTTCATTTCGAAGAAAATTCTGAAATTGAGAATCACCTGAAACAACTCAATTTAGGTGCTGAACTCCAAGAAACAATTGTCTCCCAATCCGATGAAATCAAAGACAATGCATCGGTACAATCCAAACTCCTTTGGACAATACTGATAATCAATTTTGCTTTTTTTATTATTGAAATCACTACCGGATTTATTTCTAGATCTATGGGATTGGTGGCCGATTCGTTGGATATGCTGGCGGATGCACTGGTTTATGGCCTCAGCCTTTGGGCAGTCGGGTCAACCGTCCTCCGCAAGAAAAAAGTAGCAAAGTTGAGTGGCTATTTTCAACTTGCTTTAGCACTAATTGGCCTTATAGAAGTAATACGCCGATTTATCAGTTTTGAAGCCGTACCGGATTTCAAAACCATGATTATTGTTTCCATATTGGCGTTAGTCGCCAACTCCGTTTGCCTATATTTATTGCAAAAATCAAAAAGTGAAGAAGCACACATGAAAGCCACGATGATATTCACATCAAACGATATTATGATAAATACTGGTGTTATCGTTGCTGGCGTGCTGGTATTATTGACCCAATCAAAGTATCCCGATTTAGTCATTGGTACAATTGTGTTTTTAATTGTGGTAAGGGGTGCTTTCAGGATATTAAAACTCGGAAAATAAACGGAGCATGGCACATTTACATGAACATACAACTCAGAAAGGTCACGGCAAGGCATTTGCCATCGGAATAAGTTTAAACATCATCTTTGTTGGCATTGAGATTTTTTATGGTTTAATAGCCAACTCATCTGCATTATTAGCCGATGCAGGGCATAATGCCAGCGATGTTTTAAGTTTGGTTTTTGCCTGGGCAGCTATCTGGCTTGCCTCCATAAAACCAAAAGGGAAATACACATACGGCTTGCGAAAAACAACTATTCTGGTTTCAATATTGAATGCACTTTTACTGTTTGGAGCTGTTATCGCTATTGGGTGGGATGCCATCGACAAATTTAAAAATCCTGAACCTGTGGCAGGAACACAGGTAATGATTGTAGCCGGAATAGGTGTGGTAATCAACACTATTACAGCCTTGTTATTTATGAAAGGTCAAAAGGTTGATCTAAATATAAAAGGAGCTTTTCTTCATATGGCTGCCGATGCAGGAGTTTCCCTCGGAGTAGTTGTTGCCGGCTTATTGATTAAGCTCACCGGAATCCAATGGATTGACCCGTTAATGAGTTTCCTTATTATTTTAGTAATTCTTTTGGGAACGTGGCGTTTGTTTACCGATTCCATTGATTTAGCGTTGGATGCCGTGCCAAAACATATTGAATTGAACAAAGTACGTCACTTTCTTTTGTCCCAAAATGGAGTTACTAACATACACGACTTGCATGTTTGGGCAATGAGTACCACGCAAATAGCTTTAACCGCCCACTTGATAATGCACAAAGAATTGAACGATGAATTTATTTCTGAATTGCAGGGAAAAATAAAAAGTGAATTTGGCATAGAGCATACCACTTTTCAAATAGAAAACGAAAAAATTGAAAAAGTTTGCAAATCCGATTGTTAAAACATTAACTAGATGGATATTCAATACAAATCAATCATAAGTTGTCCTAAATGTGGATTTCAAAAAAAAGAATACATGCCGGAAGATTCATGTCAGTTCTTTTATGAATGTAAAAACTGCAAAAATATACTTAAACCGAAACAGGGTGATTGCTGCGTATATTGTTCGTATGGTTCAATAAAATGCCCTTCAATTCAAATGAATGAAAGTTGTTGCTATATTAAAAGCAAAAAAAAGTAGAAAATAATAACTAAAAAATATCAATATGAAAACCAGGGCTCTTTTATTAATTGTCACCTTTCACCTTACAACATGGATAGTAGCACAAAATCAAGTCATTATTCCCGATACATTGTCTGGAACAGAATTTGATCTCAACCTCCAAAATGGAACATTTGAGTTTTATACAGGTCAGGTGACCAACACTATGGGCGTAAACGGTGACATTCTCGGCCCCACATTGATATTGAACAAGGGTGATTTTGTGGACATCATGGTGAACAACAACCTTAACCAAACAACCACCATCCACTGGCATGGCATGCATGTTTCGGCGGCCAACGACGGAGGCCCGCATACTACAATTGCAACTGGAACTTCATGGAATCCAAAGTTTACTGTATTGGACAAGGCAGGAACCTATTGGTACCATCCACACCTGCACGAAAAAACCAATGAGCATGTTTCAAAAGGGATTGCCGGATTTATCATCGTTCGTGACAATGAGGAAGCTGAATTGGAACTACCACGCACTTATGGTGTTGACGACTTTCCGCTTGTTATTCAAACTAAAGACTTTGATGTGGACTATCAAGTTGTTGTCCCCTCCAATTCCGACGATGTGCTGATGGTGAATGCTACCATCAATCCACAACTTGATGTTCCTGCCCAGGTGGTGCGTCTGCGCTTACTCAACGGCTCCTCCATGAGGGTTTTTAACATTGGTTTGTCGGGCAATTCATCTTTCTACCAAATAGGAACAGATGGAGGACTACTTGCTGAGACTGTTTCCCTAACACGGATACAGATGACTCCTGGTGAACGGGCAGAGTTACTTATTGATTTTACTGGTATGGAAGGGCAAACCATTCAACTCATGAGTTATGCATCTGAGTTTCAAGATGGGATTTATGGTGCAACCAATCCTGGAATGATGTCTATGATGACCCTTGATGGTTATAATCCTAACCCCCTGAATGGGAGCAATTTCAACATCATAAGTTTACATGTGGTTTCACAAACTGAAAACCCCGTAACTACAGTTCCATCAACTTTGGTAGAAGTAAATCCAATACCTGTATTGGAGGCTAACCAAACCCGAAACCTCACTTTTTCACCTAAAATAATGGGCCCTAACCAGTTGAATGGAAAGTTCCTTATTAATGGAACCAGCTTTGATATGGACATAATTAATTACTCTATTCCATTAAATAACACGGAAATCTGGAGCATCTTCAACCAATCTGCAATTGCTCATCCTTTTCACATCCATGATGTACAGTTTTTTGTTTTAGACAGGAATGGCAATCCTCCACCCGTTAGCGAACAAGGGAGAAAAGATGTCATTTTAGTCAATCCACAGGAGACAGTTCGGTTCATAACCAAATTTGAAGATTTCGCCAACGATTCGGTTCCTTACATGGCTCATTGCCACATGCTGGTTCATGAAGACGATGGAATGATGTTGCAATTTGAGATAGTCGATGAAACTAATCATGTTGAAAATGGTAATTTGGAATATGGAGATTTCAATATTTACCCGAATCCCATTAAGAATACCCATCATACCTTAAGCATTTCACAAAAGGATAATTCACTTAATAAGGTTGAAATATTAGATGCAAATGGAAGAAAACAAAGTTATATAAATACTGTTTTTGAAAACGAGATAGTAAATGTTGATCTAAATGGAATGAAAAAAGGAATTTATATCCTCAAATTATATGGAAAAGAGTCCATATATTTCAAGAAAATTATTATTCAATAATATTATCAAATCATTTCAACATTATTCATTAGTCCACCCATAAAAGCAAATTTTACTTGGGTAAAATGGCCATCGATTCGCCCCTGACTCGTCCTCCTTTGAGCGCAGCGGTAACAAGGATGCTCAGCAAACTGCCAACAGCCTACAGCTAAAAGCCTTCCGTGACCTCACGGTGCCACACCTCTGTGCTTTAGTATTAGAAAAATGTTATTTTTGCATCGATGAAAATTAAATTGTATGCCATATCGCTGTTACTATCATTTTTGGTAGTGCTTAGTCACCAAGTGATTTCGCATCATCATCACGATACCTTGGCATACGATTTTAATGCAAGTCTTAAAAAATTTGATGAGCATAAGCACGACCATAATAACAAGCATCAGCATCACCAAGATTCTCAGGAGGAAGATAATAGTCAAAAGGATACTGATACTGACCATAAACATCCTTTCCCGATTCATAAACATATTTCGCCCACAAATGAAATTGATTGTGTAAGGACTAACCAAGCGTCGTATAACAGCAATCTTAGCATAAAAATAGTTACAGTTTTAAACCTGTATCATTGGGGGTATTCAGAACCTCCAAATCTCACCAGTTACAATTTTGGGGAACCCCCATTTTTAATAAATTCTCTTTTTAAACCCGGAGCAATCGCTTTACGGGGACCTCCTTCTATTGTCTAAACTTTTCTTTATGTTATGAATTACTATGGGCGATTTCTTCCCATAAGTTGCCATTCATAATCAATTCTTTCTGTATTCAACAGTTAGGAATATATCAATATCATACAGTTTAAATAATTAATCTAAAGTCAATTAAAATGAAAAATTTATTTTTTGCTATAGCAGCATCTGCCTTCTTATTTAGCTCATGTGTAAATAACTCAGAAAAGAAAACAAATATACATAAGCATGATGATGGTTCACATCATGTCAATCATGATGCTACTCCTGATATATCGCCAGAACAAGAGGTGTTTGAATTAAAAGGCGATTCTCTTACTGTAGAAAAGGATACCATAAAAAGTAAAGCTAAAAAAGAGCATTCACATGCTCACGAGGGTGGTCATGAACATGCACATTAAATATTGTCAAAAATATTCATAATTAAATTTCAAATAAATACAGGCTGCTATAGCCTAATCTTAATATAAACTCAATAAAATGAAACAATTATTATATATACTGACACTTTCAACCATGCTTGTTGCTTGTAATCAAACAGCACAACAAACGGATGAAGCGCATGCACATGAAGCAAATTTGCAACTTACAGAATACAGCAACAATATGGAGCTTTTTGCAGAAGCCGACCCTTTTGCAGTAGGTCAAAACTCAGGAATACTGGCTCATTTCTCTTGGCTCGAAAACTTCAAACCCTTAGCGAGTGGTGATGTTACAGTTTCTCTAATTATTGGAGTAAAAGGTGTTAAACAGACACTATCGCAACCAGTAAGACCAGGGATTTATAAATTCGAGATACAACCCCAAATTGCCGGAGTAGGAAAAATTATTTTCGATATTAATTCCAAAGAAGGAAAATCACAAATCATAGTCAATAACATTACCGTTTACGACAATATGCACGATGCAGAGCATGCAGCAGAGGGCATTGTAGTTTCAGAAACCAATGCAACAGGGTTTACGAAAGAACAATCGTGGAAAATTGACTTTGCTACTGAGCATCCAAAAGTTGAGCCTTTTGGTCAGGTTATTAAAACCACAGCTCAGGTTGAGTCTGCACAAGGTGATGAGATTTTAATTTCTGCCAAAACCAATGGTGTTGTAATACTTTCTGCTGATGATGTAGTAGAAGGAAAAAAGGTAACCAATGGTCAAATAATTTTCTCTATTTCAGGTAGTGGATTAGCCAATAATAATCTTTCAACCCAATATGCCGAAGCAAAAAACAATTATGAAAAAACAAAGTCTGATTATGAAAGATTAAAAGGACTTGCCGAGGACAAGATTGTTTCTGAAAGGGATTTTCTGAATGCAAAAAACCTCTACGATAATGCTAAAGTAAATTATGATAACTTAAATCAAAATTTTAATGCCTCTGGTCAGAATGTAACAAGTTCAATGAATGGCTATGTCAAACAAATTTTCGTTCAAAACGGACAATATATTGAAGCTGGTCAGCCTATTGTTAGCATATCGCAAAACAAAACCTTATTACTAAAAGCTGAAGTTCAGCAGAAATTTGCACCTGTTTTAGGAACAATAAATTCAGCAAATATCCGAACACTACATAACAATCAGACCTATACACTGGAGCAATTGAATGGAAAAGTTTTATCCTTTGGCAGAAACACCAACAAGGATAACTATCTAATTCCTATAAGCTTGCAGATTGATAACAAAGGAGCTTTCGTGTCTGGAGGTTTTGTGGAATTGTTCTTAAAAACACAAAGTAATATACAAGCGTTAACAATCCCCAATGCTGCTTTATTAGAAGAACAAGGCATATTCTATGTATTTGTACAGGTTCATCCCGAACTCTTTGAAAAGAGAGAAGTGAAAGTGGGTGTATCAGATGGTATAAAAACTGAGATAATCAAAGGTGTAACAGCACAGGAACGAGTTGTAACTACAGGTGCTATTTTAGTAAAACTGGCACAAGCAACCGGAACTTTAGATGCTCATTCAGGTCATAACCATTAAATCGTACAGACATGTTAAATAATATTATAAAGTTCTCACTGAACAACAAGTACCTTGTATTACTTGCTTCAGTGTTGTTGGTGGTTTTCGGGACGAGAACTGCCATAAATATGGATGTCGATGTATTTCCAGACTTCACTTCTCCAACAGTAGTCGTTATGACAGATGCACATGGTATGGCATCGGAAGAAGTAGAACGTTTGGTAACATTTCCCATCGAAACTTCTGTAAATGGGGCAACTGATGTACGCAGGGTACGTTCAGTTTCTTCGCAAGGTTTTTCATTTGTTTGGGTTGAATTCGATTGGGGTACAGATATTTTCAAGGCACGTCAAATCGTGAGTGAAAAGCTAATCAGTATCTCATCTCAAATGCCCATGGGAGTTGGACAACCTACCCTTGCACCACAATCGAGCATTATGGGCGAAATATTCTTAATAGGAATACAAGCCGATAGTACAAGCATGATGGATTTGAGAACCATCGCCGAGTGGAATGTAAAACCATTGATTTTGGCAACTGGTGGTGTTTCTCAGGTTACTATTATTGGAGGCGACTACAAGCAATACCAGGTTTTAGCCAACCCTGAAAAGATGAAATACTATGATGTTTCCATGTTCGAATTGGCTGAAATCTGCACTGGTATAAGTCAAAATTCAGCAGGAAGTGCAGTAAGGCAGTATGGAAATGAATATGCGGTTCGAGGCATGGCAAGGTCTGCTGACGTTGAAGAATTGGGGAATTCTTACATTAAATCTAACAACGGTAAACCTGTTAGATTAAGAGATGTAGCGGAGGTTAAAATAGGTGGAGCAATTAAAATGGGGCATGCTTCTCAGAATGCCTTACCTGCCATCATTCTTGCAGTCTCAAAACAACCTAACACCAATACATTGGATCTAACAGAGATGATTGAAGCCAACCTGCAAGGACTTCAAAAAACGTTGCCTGCCGATGTGGTGTTGGATACCAAGATTTTCCGTCAGGCGGATTTTATCGAAACATCTGTAAACAACGTGCAAAATGCTTTAATCGAAGGGGGAATATTTGTCGTTATAATTCTGTTTTTGTTTTTAGGTAGTTTCCGTACAACCATTATCTCGCTTTTAGCAATTCCTTTATCCTTGCTAGGTGCAATACTCGTTCTTAAAGCATTGGGCCTAAATATTAATACCATGAGCTTGGGAGGTATGGCAATTGCCATTGGCTCACTGGTTGACGATGCCATTATTGATGTAGAAAATGTGTATAAACGATTGCGACAAAATAAGCAATTGCCACCCGATAAAAGAGAATCATCATTTTCCGTAGTTTTTGAAGCATCAAAGGAAATTAGGGCATCTATTTTAAATGCAACCTTAATAATTATTGTAGCATTCTTACCCTTGTTTTTTCTTTCAGGAATGGAAGGGCGCATGTTGCAGCCATTAGGGATATCATTTATTGTCTCCTTATTTGTTTCGCTAATTGTAGCAATGACTTTAACACCTTTGTTGGCTAATTTGCTACTTACCAGCGACAAGTATTTGGCAAAGAATGAAAAGGAAAAATGGTTGGTTCGCAAACTGACTTATTCTTATGAGAAAGCGCTTACGTGGTCTTTAAATCACAAGAAAATAGTTGTTTTTGCTTCACTTGGCTTATTTGTAGTTTCACTTGTTGCTATTTCAAATATGGGGCGTAGTTTCTTGCCCGAGTTTAATGAAGGGTCATTAACCCTATCGGTAGTAACAAAACCTGGTGCTTCATTAGAAGAAAGCAATAAATTGGGCAATTTGGTTGAAACAGAACTGCTTTCTATTCCTGAAATAATGGGAACAGCTCGAAGAACTGGTCGTGGTGAATTAGATGAACATTCTCAAACAGTAAATAGTGCTGAAATTGATGCGACATTTCAATTGGCAGACAGAAGTCGTGAGGAGTTTATGGCTGATGTTCGGGCAACAATCGCCGGTATCCCAGGTATTGCAGCAACAGTTGGACAACCACTTGGTCACCGCATCGATCACATGCTATCAGGCACAAGGGCAAACATTGCCATTAAACTATTTGGTAACGATTTAAATAAAATGTTCATTATCGGTAATCAGGTAAAAGCTGCAATTGTTGATGTAGAAGGATTGGTAGATGTAAATGTTGACCAACAGGTTGAAATACCACAGATACAAATCAAAGCCAATCGTAACATGCTGGCTGAATTTGGCATTACAATTGAACAGTTCAACGAGTTTGTTGACATTGCCTTCGGCAGTGAAAAAAGGGCTGATATATACGAAGGTCAAAGCAGGTTTGATTTGGTACTCAGAATGAATGGTGATTACACTCAAACCATTGAGGGAATTCGTGCTGCGTTAATTGATACCGATGATGGTAAAAAAGTGCCCTTAGAACAAGTGGCAGATATCGTTTCTGTTTCTGGTCCAAGTGCAATAAGTAGAGAGAATGTTCAACGAAAAATTGTTATTGCTGCCAATGTTGCTGAACGTGATTTACGCAGTGTGGTGGAAGATATTCAGAACAGAATAGATGAAAACATTGATTTACCTGAAGGGTATAGAATTGAATATGGCGGTCAGTTTGAAAGTGAAGCAAAAGCATCAAAAACCTTGATGTTAACCTCCATTCTTGCGATTATTATTATATTCCTATTGTTATTTCAAGAGTTTAAAAGCTTCAAATTGGCAGGTATCATCTTGCTTAATTTACCCTTGGCGTTAATTGGTGGTGTTTTTGCCATCTACTTTACTTCAGGCATATTAAGTATACCTGCAATCATTGGTTTCATTACTCTTTTTGGTATTGCCACTCGAAATGGAATACTTCTGATTTCGAATTATCAAAGATTACAAAGTCAGGGCGTTTCATTAATCGAAACAATATCTAAAGGTTCGTCTGACCGTCTGAACGCAATTTTAATGACGGCACTTACAGCTGCGCTTGCACTAGTTCCTTTGGCAATGCAAGGTGACTTACCTGGCAATGAAATCCAAAGCCCCATGGCACAGGTAATTTTAGGTGGTTTACTCACATCTACTTTGCTTAACATATTTATTGTGCCCATAGTTTACAGCATTTTAAACAATCGTGGAATTATTAAAACCGAAAAAGTATGAGACAGGTAATAATAGCTATAATAATTAGCATGGCAATGGGTTCCTCTCTTTTAGCCCAAAATACAATAGATAGCGTTTTAGCACTAATCGAAAGAAATAACACCACGCTTTCAGCTCTTCAAAAAAGAGCAGAAGCAGTGATGATTGGAAATAAAACCGGAATTTTTATTCAAAACCCCGAGGTAGAATTCGATTATCTCTGGGGCAACGATGTAGTTGGAAACCGCACAGATTTTAGTGTAAAACAGAGATTTGATTTTCCTACCGTATATGCGTATAAAAATCAAATTTCGGATATTAAAAACGAACAAGTCGAACTTGAATATCAAAAGCAACGAAAAGAATTGCTTCTGAATGCCCGCTTAATTTGTTACGATTTGATTTATTCAAATGCAGTAAAGGCTGAACTATCAAAAAGGCTTAACCATGCTCAAAGTATTGCCGATGCATACAAATCAAAAATGGAAGTTGGCGAAACAAATATTTTGGAATACAACAAGGCACAACTAAACTTGCTGAATTTGAATAAGGCTATGGAATCGCTTACCATTGAACAAGATGCCTTACTGGCTGAATTAGCACGTTTAAATGGTGGCGTTTTAATCATTTTTACTGAAAGTGAATTTCAATCTACGATTTTACCAGTAGATTTTGAGCAATGGTATGTGCAAGCCGAGCAAAGTAATCCTTTATTCAATTGGTTAAAGAAGGAAGTGGAATTAACGCAAAAACAAATAAGCCTAAACAAGGCATTGAGTATGCCTAAATTTCAGGCAGGTTATATGAGCGAATCTGTGGTTGGTCAGGATTTTAAAGGTGTCACAGTGGGTTTGTCTATTCCTTTGTGGGAAAACAAAAACACTGTAAAATATGCTAAAGCCAATGCTATTGCACTAGAAAATACTGCATCCGATAATAAGATGCAGTTATATAGTCATTTAAAAGTGCTACATACAAAGGCAATATCACTTCAAAACAATGTAAGTGATTATCAATCAAAATTACAATTTTTCAATAATTCCGATTTACTTAAAAAAGCATTGGACAAAGGTGAAATTACATTGATTAACTATATTCTTGAACTTTCTATCTACTACGAAAGTGTAAATAACTTACTGATATTAGAGAGGGATATGAATAAAACAATTGCAGAATTAAATCAATATCTTTAATATCTTTTAAGAAACGATAAATACAAATACTTATGTCAGAGCAAAAGAATAAATACGAGAATAAAACCATGTGGGTAGTGTTATTAACTGCCATTACTATGGTCGTTGAAATAATTTTTGGTCTGACAACAAAATCAATGGCTCTATTAGCCGATGGCATTCATATGGGTTCTCATGTGCTTGCCATCGGACTTAGCTGGGTTGCCTACATCATTGTTCGTAAAGTTTCAAAAAGTGAAAAATTCAAAGGTAACTCCAACAAAATACTTTCCCTTTCGGGATATAGCAGTGGCTTAATGCTATTGATTTTTGCCGTAGTTATAATAGTTGAAGCCTTACAGCGATTTTACAATCCGGTAGACATCGTATACAAAGAAGCCATATTGGTTGCTATTATTGGCTTATTGGTGAATATTGCAAGCGCATTTTTATTGCATCACGACCACGAACACTCCGACCACAACATTAAAGCAGCCTATTTGCATGTTATTGCTGATGCCTTAACAAGCGTATCTGCAATCTTAGGTCTAGTTGCAGCCATGATATGGGATATCCCATTCATAGACACCATTGCGGCTTTAATTAGTTCTGTAGTAATTATAAAATGGTCGGTAGGTCTATTAAAAGAATCAGGTAAAGTATTATTAGATATAGAACATGAGAATGAAGGACATGGTCATCATCACTAGTTGAACCATAAATTGCCATGCCCTGGCTCACTGGTGCGCGTTTAGCGATAGTGTAACGGGTGACCTCACTTACTCGTTTGAGCGCAGCGGTAACGAGGATGCCCTAAAAGTATGTTTTTAGTAAACATAGGCTTAGCCGTTCTCACCTCAACCTATCCTCCAAAGTCATACCACTATCACCTCTGTACTTCTTCTGTTTACTATTGCTATAAACTAGAGGCGGTAAATCCGGTTTCAATGCCGGATCCATCTCCAACGGAATCTTCCGTTGCTTCTTCAACCGAGTTTCAATCACCAAACCATTCGTGATCAACTTAGCCGCCTCAAAACTCCTCACCTCTAGCCGATTAAAAAAACCAACCAAATAATCATCCCCCTCATTTCGTGAAGACATATAAATATCATTCTTTCTACAGGCCAACAAAATGGCCATTGATTCTCTTTTATTCATGATCATATTCTAATCAAAATTACGTCAGTAATATAATCAACATAACCTCCCCGCACCCTTCTCTTCGTTGTTTTTTCTGTCACACTTTTTGCAAGCCCACCGCACAATTGCCCATTGCTTCACTCAATCCTTCGTCAAAGCAAAGCGCAAGCCAACGCTATCAAGCAAAAAGACCACTCCGTTCCAACCACCACCACCACTTCGTTTGTGCCAGAAAAAAAAACAACACACCCCCGCTAAGTAACATAACGCATAGTTATAGCAGCAATACCTTTTATCGGTATTTTTACTTTTATGTATTGCGGTCTATAAGCGGTCGTTATGTTAAATAGCTCGCGCGAGCCTTCCCGTCTCCACAATACCCGTTCACTTCTCCGCCCTGCTCATTCCGCCTGCATGTCATTTCGCTTCCCACGTGCCACCTCCATCGCAGGGCACTTGGGCTATCGCCCAAACTAACCCTGCTCCCCCTGCTCCATTCTATTCAGGCTTCACTCACAGGTCAAGCCGTTCACTCCGTCCAGACCTAAATCAAAATCCTGACCAACCTCCGAAAAACACTTCAGTATTCCAATCAACCTCAGACAG
>JBFHGX010000113.1:0-12397 GCA_041582875.1 Bacteroidales bacterium
AATCAACCTTTCCCCGAACAAAATTTTGGAGTATTTAGAATGTAATTGAAATTTATGAATCAATTGGAAACACTTATCGTCGAACGAAAAGACGACATACAATACGTTTATCTAAATCGCCCTGAGGTGCATAATGCGATCAATGAGGCCATGATAGCTGAACTTACTCAGGTATTTAGCGATGCGTCTAAAGATGAATCGCTGAAACTTGTGGTGCTTAAGGGCAAAGGTAAATCCTTTTGTGCGGGCGCTGATCTCAACTACATGAGTCATATTGCTCAAAACTCGAAGGACGAAAATTATAAGGATGGACAACGTTTGGCAAAAATGTTCAAATCTGTTTACCGTTGTCATGTGCCTACGATGGCCGTGGTTCATGGGGCTGCTTTTGGGGGAGCCAATGGTTTGTTTGCTGCCTGCGATGTGGTTTTGGCTGATGAAAATACCACTTTTGCTTTTAGCGAAGTGAAGATCGGAATAGGTCCTGCTACGATTATGCCCTTTATTATCCGACGAATTGGTGAATACCATGCCCGTGATTTGATGCTTACCGGCCGTCGTTTTAAAGGAAAAGAAGCTGAAAAAGTGGGTTTAATCAATAAGGCTGTACCTGCTGGATTGCTCATTGAAACCATCAAAAAATACATCAACGAATTTCTAACTGCAGCTCCCAACGCTACGCGTGCAACCAAGCAATTGATTCAGCACATTGTATACGATGGACCAGAATTAAATGAATTGATTGATTATACCGCAGGTATTATCGCCAATTTACGTGCTGATGATGAGGGTCAGGAAGGGATGGCAGCATTTTTGGAAAAAAGAAAACCCTCTTGGGTAAAACAAAGTCCCCGAACGGATTCTCCTGTTGAGTAAAAAGAATAAAATGAAATTATTTAAAAAAATATTGGTGGCCAACCGGGGCGAAATTGCCGTTCGTGTGATAAAATCTGCACGAAAGCTTCATATAAAGACGGTGGCAGTTTATTCTTCTGTTGACCATGATAGCCTGCATGTTCGCAATGCAGATGAGTCCATTTGTCTGGGGGGAAATGATCTGGCAGAAACTTACCTCAATACTGATAAAATCATTCAGGCTGCGCTTCAATCGGAATGTGATGCCATTCATCCCGGTTATGGATTTTTATCAGAAAGTCCTATGCTGGTTGAGGCATGTCAGAAGAATAACATCACTTTTATTGGACCTCGCAGCGAAGCCATTTTGTTGATGGGAAATAAAATTGAAGCGCGAAAGTTTGTCGAGGAAGTAGGTATTCCCATGACCAGTGGCATTACCGGAGATACCCAATCGTTGCTCTCTCAGGCTTCGACGCTCACCTATCCGGTATTGGTTAAGGCTGCCGCCGGAGGTGGAGGAAAAGGCATGCGTATTGTCCGTCACCAAGACGAATTGGCGGAAGTGATTGAATCCACCAGCAGGGAAGCAAAAAATTATTTTGGCGATGCTACGGTGTATATTGAACAATATATCGAGGAGCCACGTCACATTGAAATTCAGTTGATTGGAGATAACTTCGGGAATCTGGTACATCTTTTTGAGCGAGAGTGTTCAATTCAACGCCGGTACCAGAAAATTATCGAAGAATCGCCTTCGCCAACGCTTACTGGTGAAGTACGTGAAAAAATGGGTGAGGCCGCTCTTAAAATTGGTCGAAAAATCAATTACAATAGTGCCGGAACCATTGAGTTTTTGGTGGATAAAAACCTGAAATTCTATTTTTTAGAGATGAATACTCGCATTCAGGTAGAGCATCCTGTTACCGAAATGGTAACGGGTGTTGACTTGGTTGAGGAACAAATATTGGTAGCCGCCGGAAATAAATTGCGACTGAATCAGGATCTGTTGGCTCAAAACGGTCATGCCATCGAATGCCGGATTTATGCTGAGGATCCTTCTCATCAGTTTTTGCCATCGCCTGGAAAAATTACCCTGCTTTCTATGCCTGAGGGAGAATCTGTGCGTATCGATACGGCCATCGATCGTCCTCAAGTCATCGAAAGTTATTACGATCCAATGATCAGTAAATTGGTGGTTTGGGCTCCTGATCGGGCGAAAGCGATCCTGGAAACAGAAAAAATGTTGAAACATTTTGTTGTGCAGGGTATTCAAACCAATATTCCTTATTTAATACAACTGGTTCATCACGAGTCATTTTTGTCAAATCAACTGTCCACTAAATTTTGCGATATCAATGCAGATGCTTTACTACAAGGTATTGTAGATCAGAAGTTAATTCAGGCTCCTGAGTTGGCCGTCATCGCATTACTCGTGCATTCGTTGCATCAAAAGTACCCAAACAACATCTGGGAAACCATTGGTTTTTGGAGAAATAGAATGATCATTCCGGTTATGTTGGATGAATCGCTTTTTGAAGCCGAGCTTGTGACCCTCAACAACGGAAAAATTCAGTTTAGAATTCAAAATGAAACTTTTTTTGTGGAATTGATGGAGAGTGACTCGCAGCATCTGCAGCTTAGCATAAATGAAAAAAGCTTTGTTTTTCATCTTTCTGAAAACACTAAGGGACAGACCTATATAACTACCAATGGAATAAATTATTCAGGATGTCGTAAAGATGTGCTTGTTGAGGCCGATTACTACGAATCCACTGATCAGGGTGCTGATGCAGGAAGTTATTTTGCCCCCATGCCTGGGAAAGTGATCAAGGTTTCGGTATCTCCGGGTGATGAGGTGGTCAGGGGGAGTCTGTTGTTGGTGGTGGAAGCCATGAAAATGGAAAACAATATTGTGGCCACCCACGATGCAATTGTGGAGCGTGTAAATGTGAAAGAAGGCGATATGGTGGATACCGAAAAACTGCTTATTAAACTACATGATAAAGAATAACTAAAATACTACCTTATGAACTTTGATTTAAGTCCCGAACAAATCATGATTCGAAATACGGTGCGCGATTTTGCTGAACGCGAAGTGAAGCCCGTTGCTCAAGAACTGGATGAAAAGGGCGAATTTTCGTACGACCTGACAAAAAAAATGGGAGAACTGGGTTTGTTCGGTATGAATATTCCTGAAAGCTACGGAGGACAGGGGCTGGATACCTTGTCTTATATTATTGCCGTGGAGGAACTGGCAAGAGTAGATGGCTCGCAAGCGGCTACTTTGGCCGCTCATAATTCATTGGGAATAGGCCCTCTTTTGGAGTATGGAACCGAAGAACAACGACTAAAATATTTACCGGCGCTTTGCACCGGAAGCGGACTTTGGAGTTTTGGATTAACCGAACCCGGTGCCGGATCTGACTCCCGTGGATCAAAAACAACGGCATTAGTTGATGGCGATGAGTGGGTGATTAATGGCTCTAAAATATTTATTACCAACGCATCGGTGGATATCAGTTTGGGATGTACTGTACAAGCGGTTTCGGGGGAAGAAAATGGGAAGAAAATATTTACTACCATCATTGTTCCAAAAGATACTCCAGGATTTCGCAGGGTAACCATGCACAATAAAATGATGTGGCGTGCTTCGGATACAGCCGAACTGTTTTTTGATGATGTGCGTGTTCCCAAGTCAAATTTGCTTGGCAAAGTGGGCGAAGGTTCGCATATTATGCTGCATACCCTGGATGGTGGCCGATTGTCTATCGGTGCCATGGGGTTAGGTCTTGCCCAAGGTGCTTTTGAAATGGCTATGACTTATGCTAACGAGCGAAAACAATTCGGAAAGCCCATTGCTAAGTTTCAAATTAACGCCTTTAAATTGGCTGATATGGCGCTTAAGATCGAATTAGCCAGAAACCTGCTTTACAAAGCTTGTTGGTTGAAAGATGAGGGTAGAGACTATGGTAAAGAGGCTGCAATGGCTAAGCTTTATTGTAGTGAAGTGGCTAAGGAAGTGGCTGATGAGGCAGTGCAGATATTTGGCGGGTACGGACTGATGAAAGATTATCCGGTAGAGCGTTTTTACCGTGATCAGCGCCTGTTGCAAATTGGTGAAGGAACCAGCGAAATTCAGCGTTTGGTTATTTCGCGTTTGATTGGATGTTAACAACTATTTCAATACTAATTTACGATATTTAAACAACCGACTATGAACAAAGTTGTAAAAAATGCTACTGAAGCAATTAATGGTCTTGAAAACAATATGACCCTGATGCTTGGCGGATTTGGCCTCTGTGGCATCCCCGAAAAAACCATCGAAGCCCTATACGAAAGTGAGGTAACCGGATTAACATGTATCAGTAATAATGCCGGAGTGGATGGGTTTGGCTTGGGCATGCTTTTGCGCAAACATCAGATTAAAAAAATGATATCTTCTTACGTAGGAGAGAATAAGGAGTTTGAACGGCAATTGCTTTCCGGAGAATTGGAAGTCGACTTAATTCCTCAGGGAACTTTGGCGGAACGTTGTCGTGCGGGAGGTGCCGGAATTCCAGCCTTTTTTGTGCCTGCCGGTTATGGAACAGAAGTGGCTGAAGGTAAAGAGGTTCGTGAGTTCAATGGAAAAATGCACTTGTTGGAGCACGCATTAACTGCTGACTTTGCTGTGGTTAAAGCATGGAAGGGTGATACAGTCGGAAATCTTATCTATCGCCATACTGCCAATAATTTCAATCATATGATGGCCATGGCCGGTAAAATTACCATCGCTGAAGTGGAGGAGTTGGTGCCTGCCGGTGAACTTGATCCCAATCAAGTTCATACTCCGGGGATTTTTGTGCAACGTATTTTCAAGGGCGAGAACTATGAAAAACGCATCGAATTTGTTACCACTCAAGACTAGGGTAGCACGTAATGACTAAACAAATGTATTTACTATCCAAAAAAAACTAAAGACCATGGCACTCGATAAAAATGGAATTGCAAAACGAATTGCTCAAGAATTACAAGATGGATATTATGTTAATCTGGGTATCGGTATCCCCACATTGGTAGCCAATTATATTCCTGAAGGCATTGAAGTTATCCTTCAGTCGGAGAACGGATTGCTGGGCATCGGGCCTTTCCCTATAAAAGGGGAAGAAGATGCTGATCTCATCAATGCTGGTAAACAAACCGTAACCTATACCAAAGGAGCCGCTTTTTTCGATTCAGCCACCAGCTTTGCCATGATTCGTGGTGGACATGTGGATTTAACGGTATTAGGGGCTTTTGAAATCTCGGACCAAGGAGACATTTCAAGTTGGAAGATTCCGGGCAAAATGGTGAAAGGAATGGGTGGAGCCATGGATTTGGTGGCTTCTGCTAAGAATATAATTGTTGCCACTACACACACTGATCGTGATGGAAATCCAAAACTACTGAAATCGTGTACGTTGCCTATTACAGGTGTGAAATGTGTAAAGCGCGTTGTTACGGATTTGGCAGTAGTTGATATTACTGAAAATGGATTCAAACTCATCGAAAGAGCACCGGGCGTGAGTGTGGAAGAAATTGTGGCCAAAACAGGAGCTCCTCTGGAGGTGACTGGCGAAATTCCAGAGATGACGGTCTAAGGTTTTGGTATTCAACTACTCATCCTCGTTGCAAACGAGGATGTTTTTGATTTGGAATTTTCAATGCCTACTTTCTTCTTGATTTAATTATGTCAGGATAGATAATTGAATAAATAGAAAATAAGTCCTCGTTGCAAAGGAGGACAAGATGTGGACAAGTTGCGGATCAAAATTTCATCTAATATGTTTTTATTATATTTGGACATTGTTATCTTACTCACCTAAAAATCAATTGTTATGAATGATTCAATGAATTATTACGAGGATGGTTTGGGAACCGGAACTTGGTTATTTATTCTGTTCGTTATAGCCTTTTATCTCTATACTTATTGGCGCATTTTCGAGAAAGCCGGTAAGCCCGGTTGGGCTGCTCTTATTCCCATTTATAATACCTTGGTTATGCTTGAAATTGTGGGCAAACCCTGGTGGTGGTTTCTGTTATTCTTTATTCCGGGTGTGAACATTATTTTTGCCATTTGGATGGTCAATTTGTTGTCGCTGAGCTTTGGAAAAGGAACAGGTTTCACTCTGGGATTGTTATTTTTAAGCTTTATTTTCTATCCTATTTTGGCTTTTGGATTGGCTGAATATCGGGGTCCTGCAGGAAGATAGTGAATTAAAACAAAAAATTCAATCCCACATAAAATCCGGTGTTTCCGTCTTGAGGATTTAACGCTTTACCGAAATCGATGGCCAGAATAAAGTTTTGGTTCATAGCGATGTGTAGTCCGACACCTGCGCTGTTATGGAATTTTTCGCTTCCAAAGTCGAAATACTCACTTTTTTCTTCGGGGGTCAGATTCAGGTTATTCACGATGTCCTCCACGTCAAACTTTTTTATCACAATTCCTGTATCAAAAAAGGTATTAACGGCAAAATAGAAATTTTGGTTTAACCAGGTTGTCCTGAAAAATTTCCATCTGAATTCAAAGTTACCGTAGGCAATTCCATCACCTACTACCCGGTTTCTGAGGATACCACGCAAGGTTTTTGCACCACCCAAACCTTCTGAATAGGCACCATTCATTTTCGACATGTACATGATGGGTTCAACGTAATAGGGGGCTTTACCGCTAACGGTGGTTACTAAACCCAATCGATAGGCAAAGGAAAGTTTTCGCTTTATTAGGGTGAAATATTGTCTATGGGTGAAAACCAGTTTCATAAAACCTTCCTCCATATTGCTGGTAGCTTTGGGTGCCGAAATCAACATCAATTCTGTCCAAATACCGCGCATGGGATTGGGTTCGTTATCGCGGGTGTCAAAAACAAATCCCAGCTTTAAATTGGTCAGGTATCCACCGGTGGCCTGTGATGATGGAATGATTCCCCAATTGAGGTATTTATCGTATAAACCCGGAACATCTGGGAGTATTTTTTCACCTGATTTTCCTTTGTTGAGCTGGTCAACATCCACCGAATTGGTATAAATATGAAAAAAGTTAACTCCTGCCAACCACCTGAAATGGCCGGTCATCTTTCCTTGAAAATCGAGCTTGACCCGAAAAAATTCCCGCTTTTGGCGATAGAAAACCCTTGTTTTGTATTCCGGCGAATCGGTTAATTCCCAATTGTGATGGTAAACTGATTCGTAACCATTAAAACCATAAAAACTGTATGTTTGATCAGGAATATAGCTCACATCGGCTGAAACCCGAACGCCTTTGATCAGTTTTTGTGAATCGTAATAGAACCTGAAAATACCGCTTCCTTTGGTGTACCAAGATGCCTCAAAATACAGGCTATGATCGTATTGGGGATAGCGCGAACCATCGCCATAATGATAAAGGTTAACCAAAGCGCCATATTGAAATCCTAAGTCGGAATCAAACGAAACCACGGGCAATCCTCCAACATTCCAGCCGGTCTTGATACGGTCGGTACTATCGGTTTGCGCCCATAAAATACCTGTGTGGCTCATCCCAAAAAAACCAATGAGCAGTAGAAAATACCTAAAGTTATATTTCATCAATGAAAGTTATTCTTTAATGAAGGATCCTGTTGAAAATCCGTTGATTGGGTCATCGATGCGATAATAAAGGGTTCCTGAAGGAAATGTAGCCAAATTCACTGATAAGGTTGTGGATGGGTAGGAAACAACAGCCAATTGTTTTCCCAGTATATCGAAGAAATAAACCATGCGTTTTGTAGAGGGCTGGGTTGTTTCAAAACTGATCTGATCGTTAGCCGGATTGGGATAAGTCATGACCTGCATGGGGTTGGTATTCAAATCAATTATCCCCACATTGGTATGCATTGTGAGACTATCGACCAGTAATACTGATCCTGGAATAAGCGATTCAATACTCGATGACATGATGATTACATTAAAGGTGTCAGGTTGGTGATCGTTCAGAAAAAACATATTAACGTTGAAATCAGACCAATCACTGCTATTGTGCAAATAAGCCAATCCCATGCCAATGGTGTCATAGTCATCTCCATCCTTTTTGTATGAATAAATGAGCACAGAAGCACTGTCGTTATCCACACCTTCGTATTTATACTTTCCCGAAAGGCTGAACACTTTTTGGTGTGTGGCCATTCCTCCGCCAAATGTATATTCAAAAGTAAGGATGTTGACGTTGAAAGTTCCTAGCGTAATTAAGCCCGGAGCCTGAAACATGCCTCCAAGAATATCCTTGGTTTCCAATCTGGCAGCAAACGAACCTTGAAAAGCGTCATCTGACTTTGAAACAACAATGGTTCCTACTTGTCCCGTGAAAGCATTGGGTGTTTGCCAAAATTCGGGTTCGTAGTAGGTGGTCGTGACTACAGTATATTCTTGCCAGTTTTCGAATGAACCATTGGGTACGGTTTGAGCTTGAAGGAAACCTACTAAACTCATCATCAATACAAGGGTAAAGAATTTTTTCATATTTTTAACTTTAAGAGAATGAACAATTTTGCAACTTAGCCATTTAAAAGCTAAATTAGTGTTTAAATTGAATCTCTCAAAAATATTTTCGGTGATTCATCAACAGTAGATTTGTAACCATATGTATTTCAGGACGGTACCGCTTTTTATGTTTTTCTTATTGGCTTTCGCCGAATTGTGGGCGCAAAAACCTGAACATGACGTGGTCATTCTGGATGCCGTAGTGGTCAGTCGAGACAGTCTGATTCCGATTCCAAACACACATATTATAAGCAAGTATAATCGTGTAGGAACTATTTGCGATGATAATGGACGGTTTAAAATGTACGTCGATCCCTATGACAGTTTGCTCATTACTTCGGTGGGTTTTAGTCCACGAATCCTATATATCACCGATAGCATACGAAGTATGGATAGTATTGTTGAGATCAGGTTGGAACGGGACACCGTGATGATTAACGAGGTGATTATTCGTGCCTTTTTTGAATATGAGGTCTTTAAACAGATGGTTATTAATATGGAACCTATCGATTTAAGTCAGTTTTACCCCGATTGGGAAGGAACAGAACTTTTATATCAGGATATGAAACCAGCCAGTTTTGGAGGTCCTATTCAAGCACTTTACAATCAGTTTAATCACATTGCACGCCTTCAGCGAAAGCTGGTCAGAAATAGGGAACAATACAATGATTTAATGCATAAAATGGGACGTGACTCAGATACAATTCCGGCTATACCTGAGCATATGCAAGAGTTGCCACACTAATTTTTACTCCCGTTATTTTTGCTAACTCCTGTGCACAAGCTTCCAGCGTGGCTCCGGTAGTAAGTACATCATCTACGAGCAATAAATGTTTTCCTTTGAAATGATCAGGATTGCGCACGCTAAATTTTCCGGAGACATTTTGCCATCTATTGTATCTTGATTTTTTTGTTTGTGTTTCGGTATAAGTATTTCTAAAGAGGTTATTCACAGAGTGATAAACATTCATGGTTTCGGCCAGTCCCATGGTAATTTGTTCGCTTTGATTGTAGCCCCGAAGTTGTTGCTTTTTGGGATGTAAGGGAACCGGAATGACCACCTCCACGTTCTGGAATAACCCTTTGGACTTTAGTGCTCTTCCCAGCGTTTGTCCCAGATAGATGCCTACTTCTTTGTTGCCCTTGTATTTAAGTTCGTGAATCAAGTGCTGTACTTTGCCTCCTTTATTAAAATATAAGAATGAAGTGGCTGCATGTAGATCAACCCGTCCCCAAAAGATGCGCGATACCGGATTGTCCTCGAAAAGATGAAAATCGGTTTGGGGTAGTTTGAATTCGCAGCTCATACAGATTACCTTTTCACCACGCACCAATGGTCGTCCGCAAGCAGCACAAAGGTTGGGGAAAATCAAACCCAAGAGGTCGTAAAGCCAAGTGGAAAGATTCATAAGCAGGTTAATTTCAGCCGACAAGATACAAAAAAACCCGGGTAGTCACAGACTCCCGGGTTACAAATATTTTGATGAATAGCTTACTCAGCCAAAATCAGTACTTTGTTGTCGTGTACTTCGATAACGCCTCCGGCAATATCGAAAAACTGTTCTTTTCCACTAATTTTTACCTTAATCTTACCTTTTGTAAGTGCAGATATGAGTGGAGCGTGGTTGTTTAGCAATTCAAACGAACCATCAATGCCTGGTAGTTGAACCAGTTCGGCTTCACCTTTAAATATCTCCACATCGGGAGTGATTATTTCAATATGCATATGCTTATTTATTACTTTCGGCCATCAATTTCTTGCCCTTTTCGATGGCTTCGTCGATGTTACCAACCAGGTTGAATGCAGCTTCAGGATATTCGTCCACTTCACCATCCATAATCATGTTAAAGCCCTTGATGGTATCTTCGATGGAAACAATGGTTCCTTTTAATCCGGTAAATTGCTCGGCCACGTGGAAAGGTTGCGATAAAAAGCGCTGAACGCGACGGGCGCGGTGAACAATTAATTTGTCTTCTTCCGAGAGCTCATCCATTCCCAAAATGGCAATGATGTCCTGTAATTCTTTGTATCTCTGCAGGATGTTCTTAACACGTTGTGCCGTATTATAATGCTCATCGCCAACAACATCAGGAGAAAGAATACGTGAAGTGGAATCCAGTGGATCCACAGCAGGATAAATGCCTAACTCAGCAATTTTACGACTCAATACCGTTGTGGCATCCAAGTGAGCAAAAGTAGTTGCAGGAGCAGGGTCGGTTAAGTCATCCGCAGGAACGTAAACCGCTTGAACAGAAGTAATAGAACCTCTTTTGGTGGATGTAATACGCTCTTGCATGATACCCATCTCGGTAGCCAATGTAGGCTGATAACCTACAGCAGAAGGCATACGTCCCAAGAGGGCGCTTACCTCAGAACCAGCTTGGGTAAAACGAAAAATATTATCAATAAAGAAAAGGATATCACGTCCGCCTGATTCTTCATCACCATCGCGGAAATACTCAGCAACGGTAAGTCCGGAAAGTGCAACACGGGCACGGGCTCCAGGAGGCTCATTCATCTGGCCAAATACCAGGGTGGCCTGTGAAGTTTCCAATTCTTTGTGGTCGACTTTGGACAAATCCCAGCCGCCTTCTTCCATATTTTTTTTGAATTCGTCGCCGTATTTAATAACGCCTGACTCAATCATCTCACGAAGCAAATCGTTACCTTCACGGGTACGCTCGCCTACACCACCAAAAACCGACATTCCTGCATAGGATTTGGCAATGTTGTTGATGAGCTCCATGATGATTACGGTTTTACCCACTCCGGCACCACCAAACAAACCAATTTTACCCCCTTTGGAGTATGGTTCAATCAGGTCGATAACTTTAATACCGGTATAAAGCACTTCTTTGGAAGTACTTAACTCGTCATATTTTGGGGGATCGCGGTGAATGGGATATCGTTTTTTTGAGTCCACTTGGCCGAGTCCATCGATGGCGTCGCCAATTACGTTAAACAATCGCCCTTTAATTTTATCACCGGTTGGCATGGAAATAGGTTGTCCGAGTGATCTCACCTCCAAGCCACGTTTGAGTCCATCAGTAGAATCCATGGCAATGGTTCTAATGGTATTTTCACCAATAGCTTGTTGAGCTTCGAGGATAAGTTTTTCCCCGGTATTACGAGTAATTTCAAGTGCGTCGTAGATTTTTGGCAGGTCTTCTTCATTCTCAAAGACGACGTCGATAACAGGGCCAATGATCTGAGCAATATGGCCAATGTTGCGTTTCTCCATAAAGAGCAATGATTTAAGGATTTAATGTGGCCGCAAATATAGTAAATTCTTAAATAAATGATGTATTTTTACAGGAAACCTTGTAAGTTATGGCACTCAAAGAGATAAAATGGATTGAAAACCAAATGAAAAAGTTGCAGGAACCTCATTTCGACCTGGATGTTTGGAAGACTTCGGCTTGCTTGATGTTGGATAGTATATTTGGTGAAAACAATCACCGCACAAGGCAATTGACTGAATTGGATAACATGTTCAACTCGTGGTCGTTGCGCGATGCGGTAGGGAACGAATCCTATGAGGAAAGAAATAAACGCATGGCGGCAGAAATTTTACAGTCGGCGCTTGATGAACTTGAAATGGTTGGTTTACCAAAAAAGAATGCCACCTTCGATGGTCTTCTGAGCGAATTATTGATGACTATTTTTGATGAATTAAAAGGGAGTCAGATCAGAAGATTAAAACAGATTGTAGCGGCTGATTTGCCCAAGGAAGAAAAAAAACGTCAGGTTTCGGAAATATTGCGTGAGACGGGCGATGAGAATGATATTTTAACGAAGTTATTGTTGCATCTATCCTTTATGGGAGCACTTCCAAAGGAATAGTTTTCCTTGATTTCGGTTTAAAATTTATCATCAACTTTATCTTTTGGTTGGGAAAAGATACGCGCACATACAAATTCCTATTCCCATCCGTTATACCTTTGTGGTTCCATTTAATTAACGCATGGCAAAAAAGAAATCCCCAACCCGTAAAAAAGGCAAAAAGCAATCTCCATCACG
>JBFHGX010000114.1:0-12377 GCA_041582875.1 Bacteroidales bacterium
GTATACAATAACGGAACACCCGTGGCTTCTGATTTTAAAGATGGACAAGTACTGGCCATTCTCTCGGTTGAGTTATTTAACCAACCCGATACGGCGGGAGTAGTTATAGGCGCTGGAAATTATTTTATAGGCGATTCTGTATTCATTCAGGCGATCCCTGAAACAGGTTTTTATTTTGTTAATTGGACGAGTGCCGACACCCTGGTGACTAATGATATGGAGTATGCGTATGTTAAACAAAGAGGTAATGATACATTAACAGCTCACTATTCGCCCAGCCCATATGAGGTCAGCATAATGGCAACACCGCTGGCTGGTGGAACAACCGTCGGGGCAGGGATTTATCCTTTTGGTGAACCCATTACGGTTGTGGCAACTCCTCAAGTGGGATACAATTTTATTTGTTGGATACAGGGAAGCGACATTGTTTCTTATGATTTGTCATATAGTTTTTCCATGCCTTCAAATGATGTGGCACTCACAGCCTCCTTCGGATTAGCAACTTTTACCGTTAATGTAGCGCCCAATAATCCAGATTATGGCACTACTGTTGGTGGCGGGGACTTTTCTTACGGAACAACAGCAACAGTTACGGCCATCCCTGAACCCGGATATCATTTTGTGTTGTGGAGCGAGAACGGCCAAGCCATTAGTATTGATTCCTTATATGAATTTACGGTTACACAGCCTCACAATTTGGTAGGTAACTTTCAATTGCTATCGGATTGTAGCTCTCCGGTAGGCCTTTTTGCAGATCCCTTTTCAGAAAATGAAGCTTTGCTCTATTGGTTGCCTTCCGGAAATGAGGATACCTGGGATTTATTGTGGGGTGTATCTGGTTTTGATACCATTACAGGTGGAAATTTGATTTCCGATCTTTCATCATATCCTTATTCACTGAACAATCTAGATCCTGGTACTACTTACGATTTTTATGTAAGGGCGCATTGTTTCGAAAATGTACTGAGTCCATGGTCTGATGTATCAACATTCACTACCTGGTATGTAGGAGTTGATCAAAATATTGAGCCATCCATTCTCATCTATCCCAATCCTGCGCACAATAGCCTGCATATTCAGACTCAATCATCTTCTGAAACGGCCTTGAATTATAAGATGATCAATTTGATGGGAGAAACTGTTCTTGTTGGAAAATCAGCAGGTCACCAAGATTTTACTGTTGACGTTTCTCATCTCCATTTCGGCATGTATTGGTTGCGTATTGAGAATGAATCCTTTTCAAAATCCTTTTCTGTTGTTATAAAGTAAAGGGCTGGTGTGTCGTTTGGTATGAACCTCTCAATCTGAGTTTGTAACACGGATGGTTTATTCCCTGCATTTGTGATGCCTTTCTCTATCAAATATCAAACGCCGACCCTCCTGAGGCGGGCAAGTTTCATGAATAAGGGAAGAAGGGCGAATCAATGCACCAACTCACCTCATTTTCCGCAATACCGTTTTATCACATTATATGCTTCTGTAATTCCTAGCTCACCTGCTTTACTCAAATCCTTACAGGCCAAACCTTCTTCATTTAAAAACAACAGGGTTAATGCTCGGTTGTAGTAGGCCTCAGCGAACTTGGGTTCCAGTTTAATGGCCATGCTATAATCATCAATGGCCCGCTGAAAATCTTGCAAGCTCAACTTTACGTTAGCCCGATTATAATACACAAAAGCCAACGTCGGTTGCTGAGTAATCACCTCGTTATAATCATATAAAGTTGACCTATAGTCTGGTTTTACAGGTTTTCGGGCATCATTTTTCGCAATCGCGCTACTGCTGATAGTCACCATATCGCTATACTGCTGCTCATTATATATATAGGCTTCCATTTCGTAACGAGAAGTTCCCCGGTTTAAAAACGCGTACGAAATCTTTGAATCCATGTCCAATGCTTCATCATAAGCATTGATGGCCGCAGTGTAGTCTTTAAGCATGCCATACAATACCCCTTTCAGGAAAAATGCGCTTACGGTATCGCCTGTAACCAATAAAACACTATCAACACGTTGTAATTCCTTGTAAACCATTTTTGGTTCACTAACCCACTCTTCTGTCGAGAACAATAATTTAAATCCCAACGGGTTTTTGGCATTAAAGGCAGAAACTTGCTCATTGGTATAGCTGTTTTTCAGTCGTTTTCCCGCAATTGAATCGGCCAATGGAAGTTGATATACCAAGTAAATATTGTTGCGAGGTTCTATCGATACACGCTGAAACTGAACCCGTCCTTTTTCAAAATTGCCATCCACAAAGTCAGCCTCAAATTCAATGATGCGGTTAAAATAGGCGCTATCAGCATAGCGACTGTACAATACCTGTGCATCTTTACCTTCACTATTGGCTGCTTCAATAATCTCTTCTGCACGACGGCGGTCTTTTTCGGCACCCTTTCCATCTCCCAATGCATTTCGTGCTGCGGACCTGTTAATGTAAGCTCCTGCAAAATCAGGAAAAATGTCGATGGCTGTGGTATAGTCTTGTTCGGCTTCTGCGTACTCATCCTGCTGATAATGTAAGTTTCCACGGTTGTACCATGTGTAAACATTAAATGGGTTTATGCGGATTACTTCGTCATAATCCAATAAGGCCATAGGGAAGTTTTTTAAATAGGTGAACAAGAGCGCTCTGTTGTAATAGGTAAGGGCATTGTTTTCATCCAGCTTTATTACCTGGTTATAATCGCCCAGCGCAGCGAGTGTATCGCCCAATTTCAGGTTTACCGTTGCGCGTTGAAAATGTGCCAGGGGTTGCTTTTCTTTTAATGTCAACGCGTGATCGATGTCTTTCAACGCACGCTGTAAACTATCGATTTCTGCATAAATAATTCCGCGTTTTAGCCAAGCTTCGCTATTGAAATAATCCAATCGTATGGCCTTATCTACATCCTTAATGGCTTTTACGTTTTCTTCCATCAGATGATAGGCAATTCCTCTGTTCAGATAGGCTGAGGAAATATTCTTTTCCAATTGTATAGCCGAGGTATAGTCAGCAACTGCCTCTTTAAACTGATGTAAATGCATTTTCGTGTCACCTCGTGCCAGAAAAAAATCGGCATTAAAAGGGTCAATCTGCAATGCATTGTTAAAGTCGCGTATCGCAGGTGGATAGTTGGACAACTGATCATAGGATATACCCCGATACAAATAGGCCCGAGCATACAATGGATGAATGGCTACAGTCGAGCTAAAATCTAGAACGGCTCCGCTGTAATCGCCCAGCGAAAATTTAGCAATGCCACGCAAAAAGTAGGCTTCGAAACCTTCAGGTTTGGAGGCAATGGCCACATTAAAGTCATTAATGGCTCCCAAATAGTTTTCTTTTTGCAATTCCCGTTGTCCGCTTCTAATGAAGTGGTCGTAGTTAATTTGCGCTTGTAGCGGATGAGCAATCCCAAAGGTCATTGCCATTAACAGGAGAATAGTCATCCGGTGATAAATTCCAGTAAAAGGCTGTGTGTGGGTATCGATCATAGCTATTTTTTGTCTCTCAAATAGTTATAAATGGCTGATTGAGAACGGATATTTTTAGGATTGTCGTCTTTTTTATACTGGTTAACGTTTTTTCGGTTTACCAGCCTTGCCTTGGTATTGTCATTCAGTTGTATTTGTAGAATATCCCAAAGCTCCTTTTGCAGACGTGGATCATATACCGGGCATATTACCTCGAATCGATGGTCGAAGTTCCGAATCATCCAGTCGGCCGAAGCTAGGTAATATTTCGGACTTCCCTCATTGGCAAACACCAAAACACGTGAGTGTTCAAGGTATTTGTCAACAATGCCAATTACTTCGATGTTGTCGCTCAGGCCTTGTACTTGGGGTACAAGCACACAAATTCCGCGACAAATAATCTGAATCTTTACCCCTGCCTGTGAAGCTTGATATAATTTGCGCGTTATTTTAACATCCACCAAGTTGTTCAGCTTTATAATTATCCATGCTTCTTTGCCGCCCTTGGCATTTTTTATTTCCTGATTGATTAGTTTGATAATGCGCTTGCGCATGTGATATGGAGCAACAGTCAGGTGGTCGAAACGAGGTGGTGTATAGGGCGATTCAAACAGGTGAAAGAGCATGTTTACTTCGTTGGCGATGTCTTGGTTGGCGGTTAACAAGCTGTCGTCGGAGTATACTCTTGCGGTTGATTCGTTGAAATTCCCTGTGCTAATATTGGCGTAATACACGTTTTTACTGTCTTCTTTTCTCCTGATTAGCAATAATTTGGCATGGACTTTATACCCTGGAAGGGTTTTGATAATGGTTACGCCTTCTTCACGCAGTTTACGGGTCCAGTAAATATTGGCTTTTTCGTCGAATCTGGCTTGAATTTCTAAAAATACCGTCACACTCTTTCCGTTCCTGGCAGCATTAATCAATGCGTTGATCACATTGGAATCGCGTGCAGCACGATAAAAAGTCATTTTAATGGCCCTTACTTTCGGATCGATTGAGGCTTCTCTCAATAAATCTACAATGTATTGAAACGATTGATAGGGAAAGTGAAGGAGTATGTCTCGTTGGGCAATGGCCGACAGAATACTTGAACGGGAAGGTAACTGTGGATGGGGGAGGGGTTTTACTTTTTCATGTACCAACGATTTCATACCTAATTTCGGGAAATCCATAAAATCTTTGAAATTATGGTACCTACCACCGCCGCGCAAATGGTCTTCGATGGTAACATTCAAATGATTTAGCAGTGGCGTAAGTAGCTTTTCAGGGATGTCTTTGTCGTATACAAACCTAACGGGAACTCCTTTCTTCCTTTTTTTAATGCTGTCGCTCATCTGTTCCATGAAACTCTTGGAGATATCGTTGTCGATGTCCAGTTCGGCATCACGCGTAAACTTGATGGTGTACGATTCAAAGGTGTCGAATCCAAACGGATTAAAAATCTCACTCAAATTATATCGGATGACATCATCTAAAAACATCACAAACTTTTTATTTTCCTTCGAAGGAAGAACCAAAAACCGTGAGATGGTGTCTGAAGGTACCTTTATCAGGGCGTAGTCTTCTTGAAGCCTGCCACTAGAGTCTTTTAGTATGATGGTCAGGTAAATGGAGTTATCGTCGAGGGTGTCGGGATTGTGCAGGCTCCGCAACATAATCGGGAACAATATGGGACGTACACTGTTTTGAAAAAACTGATGAATGAACTTTCTTTGTCCTTCATCTACCTGGGTGTCATCAATAAAAAAGATTTGTTTCTTTTGCAATTCTTCCTTGATGGCAACATAAGTGTCGGTATATTTTTTTTCTTGTAGGGCGACAATTTTTAGTACCTGATCTAGTACCTTGCGTGGCGACTCACTGTATTCTTCTCCCATTTTTTCAATTTGTGCCAAACGCTTTAACGTGGCTACCCGAACCCTGAAAAACTCATCACGGTTACTCGAAAAAATACCCAAAAATTTAAGCCGCTCAATGATGGGATTTGTTTCGTCCATGGCTTCTTGAAGGACACGTTCATTGAATTCGAGCCAGGAAACTTCTCTGTTGATGAGTTGGTTTTTATTTCGGTTCATGGTGGTGTAGTTTATCTTGGTGTTTGAGTAGTTTTAATTGATGTCTTTTAATGGAAAGACTGTTTCAGTAATTTGTCCGTGACAGTCTTCAATTTCAATCCAATGCTTGGCCTTAAATCGGATACCTACCAAAGCCGATGGGGGCAAGGCGTTCACAGGAGATTCCATGTATTGATTAACAAAGTCGGTAAGTCCGGGATTATGTGCCACAAAAATCACGGTGTTCACTTCGTCGGGAAGCGCTAGCAGTTCATCAAGCAACCGTACTTCATCAGCAAGATACAATAGGGGTTCTTTTTTTATTTTGTCTTTCGGATAACCGGTGGTTTCCGCCAATATGTTGGCCGTTTGCCAGGCCCTTACCGCATCACTACTTACCATTAAGTCCACTTGGATTCCCCTATTCATAAGTTGTTGACCCAATAACTTCGACTCAGCAATTCCTTGAGGTTCAAGTTTTCGTTCACGGTCAGTAGTTCCCATGTCTCCCCAGCCGGCTTTGCCGTGTCTGATTAAATAGATGGTCCTGACTTCTTTCTTCCCAAACATATGCGCAGTTTACAGATCGTGGGTAAAATTAACCAAAGAAATAAAACAACAAATCACCACAGTCTTAACTTTCCTTAAAACAGCATTAAAAACCGGATATTGATACATTAATGAGCTAACCATATGGATTTGGTTATACTTCTGTACATTACAGTGATGTTGAACGTGTCTGGATTTAAAATCGGGGATACTTAAAAATGAACGAAAAAATGATCTCAATCCCAAATCATTCAATTTTAAGAATTAAGAACTGAATATAGTCTTTTTAGATCCGAAAAGTGTTCAAAGGGGTAGTAAATCTTAATTGATAACCTGAAAAATCAACACCCTCAGGTCGTCATATCCTGACGAATCGGTACTGTCTACACCTTTACTCTTCAGATCAAGTGATCGAATGGCCGAAATAATATTTTTCACCTTGGCAGGTGGAAAACTCCGGGCTGCTGCGGCATATTCAGAGACAATAAAAGGGGGGATCCCAATTTCGGATGCAATCACATTGGGAGGATTCCCGGCAAGTTGTGCATACAAAAAAACCTTGATAAAATAATTGTGTAACATCACTGTTAACATCTGCAAGGGGTTTTCCTTTGCATTTGATTCAAAGTAATTTACAATTCGTTGTGCCTTCAGGGCATCGCGACTTACTAAGGCTTTTTGTAACTCAAAAATATTGTAGTCTTTGCTGATGCCAATATTTTGTTCTATTTCAGCTTCTGTAATTTCTGAGCCGGTGGGAATACTGATCATTAACTTCTGAAGCTCATTGTTTATTTTTCCCAGATCATTTCCCAGATATTCACTCATCAATCGCAGTGCCATTTCCCGGATTGAATAACCCCTTTGATTCAGCAATTCCTTGATAAAGGCGGGAACCTTGTCGTCACGGATTTTCGCTGATTCAAATACTACTGCGTTTTTGGATGCATTTATTTTTTTATAAAAACTCTTCCGTTTATCTACTTTTTTGTGCTTGTGTGCCAGTACCAGTATAGTAGTATTTAGTGGGTTATTCAGATAGGTTTCTATTTCGTCCCACGACTTGAGTTCTTGTGCTTCTTTTACGATTACCACCTGATAGTTGCCCATCATGGGGAATTGTCGTGCCAAATCCACGATGCTTTTGGCTGTCACATCATAGCCATAAACCAATGTCTGATTAAAGTCGCGCATTCCCTCGTCCAACACATTGTCTTCCAGTAGGTCAGTCAGTTGATCAATATACCAGGATTCTTCTCCATGGAAAAAATAAACGGGGGCAAAAATCTTGTTGCCAATATCTCGGACGATTTCTTCGTATTTCAAAACTAAAACTTCAGGTGTTTTACGGTTGCTCCGTTATTTATCAATTGCTTCAACGACTCGATGCCAATTTTTATGTGATCAGAAACGTAGTTTTCGTTTACTTTTTTGTCGCTTTCAATGGTTTTTACTCCTTCAGGTATCATGGGCTGATCAGTAACCAACAACAAAGCTCCGGTAGGAATTTCATTTACAAATCCAACGGTAAAGATGGTGGCTGTTTCCATATCCACCGCCATCGATCTTGTTTTTCGAAGGAACTTCTTGAATTTCTCGTCGTGTTCCCATACCCTGCGGTTGGTGGTATAAACGGTTCCTGTCCAATAATCGCGCTTAAATTCGCGGATGGTCGTCGAAATGGCTTTTTGCAGACTAAACGCTGGCAATGCTGGAACAATAGAGGGTAAGTAATCATTCGAAGTTCCATCTCCACGGATAGCTGCAATGGGTAGAATCAGGTCGCCAACCTCATTCTTCCTTTTCAGTCCTCCGCATTTCCCCAGAAACAAAACCGCCTTGGGTTCAATTCCTGTCAGTAAATCCATAATGGTAGCTGCATTGGCACTCCCAAAGCCAAAATTAATCATGGTGATTTCACCAGCTGTGGCACAAGGCATATTGCTACCCCGATCCACAATTTCTACCCCATTCCACTCGGCAAACATCTGAAGATATTGCTTGAAATTGGTGAGTAAGATATACTTTCCAAAATCCTTGAGTCCCAATCCTGTATATCTTGGAAGCCAGTTTTCTACGATTTCCTGTTTTTCGATCATAACACTCTTTTGGGCAAAATTACAATTTTTAACCTAGTTTTACACCGAATTTTACCAAATCAAATCCATGGCTGATTCTGGCAGTTTATTTAATATTCGTACCAACCAACGTGGACAGGAAGAGATATATGATTATTGGCGAAAGAAATTTGTGGTTTTAACGCCTGAAGAATGGATTCGGCAACAGTTTTTACTTTTTTTAATCGAGAATAAAGGTTACCCTCGCTCGTTAATAGCCGTCGAAAAGGCTGTTATGGTCAACCGAATGTCAAAACGATTCGATGCGGTAGTTTATAACCAAAAAGGGAATCCTGCCATGCTTATCGAGTTTAAATCCTCAAAAGTGCCGCTTTCGCAAAAAACAATGGAACAGGCAGCACGCTATAATTTAAGCCTAAAGGTAAATTACCTAGTGATCTCCAATGGGATCCAACATTTTTGTTGTAAGCTTGACCATACCAGACAATCTTTTGTGTTTTTATCGTCGATTCCTGCTTTCGACCAGCTTGTATAGTCCTGCAAGAAATTGCGTTTTTTAGTTGTCGTCAATGCTTTGGTCGAAAAGTTGAAATTATTCATACGAATTTCCAAGGTATTTCGTTAAATATACTACTTTTGCTACCAAATTATTTTATCCATGAAAAAGATTGTTCAAGTAATTTTAGCTGTTGTCATCATCGGGTTAGGATACCTGGTTTTTGATAGTATCATGAAACCTGTGAGGTTTAACAAAGAAAAAGCCGATCGTGAAGCGGTTGTAATTCAGAAACTGAAGGACATTAGGAATTCACAGATGATTTATAAACAGCTTAAAGGTAGTTATGCTGATGGTTTCGATACGTTAATTAGCTTTTTGAAAATTGCTGAAATTCCAGTGGTTAAGATCATCCCTGATCCTACTGATACCACTTATACCAAAACAATTAATGATACTGTTGGGTATATTAATGTTGCGGATTCACTTTTCGGAAAGATCAAAGGATTTTCTTTTAAGTCCTTTAAAACCATTCCTTTCTCTGATGGACTGTTGTTCGAAATGAATGCAGACACCATTGAAAGAGGGGGTGTAGAAGTGAACGTGTTTGAAGCGAAAGCTCCTTTTACCGCTTACTTGTTTGGAATGGATGAACAAACCATTATCAACTTGAATTCCAAATTCGAAGACATTAGCAGATATCCCGGTTTAAAAGTTGGTTCCTTAATTGAACCTTCTACCGACGGAAACTGGGAGTAAACCATTTCCGGATGTCGCTGCGGTTAACCCCATATTTGAATCTCGTCGACAAATCTTTTAAAGAGTCGAATACAAGAAGTTATGTTTTGTCCATGCAGGTTGACCTGCATGGACTTGTTTTTTGTATCTTCAACCCCGACAAGAATAAGTTTATTGGTATTCAGGCTTACTACTTTCCCAACGTAGAAACATACGAACAATTGCCCTCATTGTTTGGTCAGATTCTCAATCAGGAACCTTGGTTTGCCTTTCCTTTCAAGGAAGTAAACGTCTTGATTCAAAACCGTTTCTCAACACTGGTGCCTCAGCCGCTCTTCGATCAAAACCATAAAAATCTTTACCTGGGGTTTAATCAGCCTTTTCAAGAAAATTCACGTATCATATACGATCAACTTAAAAGTATTGGTGCTTATATGGTATATTATGCGCCCAATCCTTTGGTTGAAAAAATTAAAGATTTTTGGGCCAATGCCCGAATCCTTCATGCTTCAACAGCGCTTCTCGAAGGACTATCTGCCAATTTTAAAAATAAATTTGACCAAAATACTTTATTCGTAAATGTTCATGACAAGAGTTTTGACTTGGCTCATTTCAACCATAAAAACCTCCAGTTTTACAACCAGTTTTTGTTTAATACCAAGGAAGATTTTATCTATTTCTTGTTGTTAAGTATTGAGCAGCTCTCTTTGAATCCGGAAAAAGTAAACTTGGTATTGATGGGTAAAATTGACAAAACAAGCGGAAACTACGAAATGATTTACCGTTATATCAAACAGTTTAAGTTTATTGATATCAATAAGAACTACCACTATAGTTACTTGCTCGATCAAATCAATACTTATCACCATTACGTGCTTTTCAATACCTTATCATGCGAATAGTTGGTGGAAAATATAAGCGCAGAATAATCTCTGCTCCTAAAAACCTGCCGGTCCGTCCGACTACTGACCTGGCTAAAGAAAGCCTGTTCAATATTCTGGCTAATCAGGTTGATCTGGAAGAAAAATCGATAGTCGATCTTTTTAGTGGCACAGGTAATATTGCTTACGAATTTGTGTCCAGAGGCGCTCAAACTGTTTTGGCAGTGGAAACCAATTTTCCTTGTGTCAAGTTTATCCGTCAAACGGCCACGTTGATGGAAATGAATGAGCTGTCGGTTATTCAGTCGGATGTGTTCCGGTTTCTTAAAAGTGGTAGCCAGGCTTACGATCTGATTTTTGCCGATCCGCCATATGCTTTGGAGAATATTACTGAAATCGCCACTTTGGTCTTCGCCAATAACCGCTTAAAACAAGATGGCTGGCTCATCATTGAGCATCCGAGATCAATTGATTTTTCGGAGTTCCCACATTTTCACTCCCATCGCAAATATGGTAAAGTCAATTTCTCTTTTTTTCATCTTGAGGAGGACGAGGAACAGGAATAGGGTTGGGAATAGGAAAAGCCACGAATATCTCTATCCGCGGCATTTCAACTTTCAGCAGATTATTGGTTTTTCTTACCGAGCATGAGGATTTCTGATGCCACAATCTCAGTAATGTATGATTTCTTGTTGTCTTTGTCCACCCAATCTCGGGTAGTAAGTTTACCAAGTATGGCCACTTCCTGACCTTTCTTGAGATATTTTTCAGCTACTTTAGCGGTTTGTCCCCACGCGATAACATTGTGCCATTGGGTTTGTTCCTTGCGCTCGCCATCTTTGTCTATGAAATAGTCGTTGGTTGCCACCGAAAAACGGGCTTTTGTTTTGTTCTCTCCAAAGTTATTGATTTCAGGATCGTTTCCTAAATGACCAATGAGTTGTACTGAATTTCTTAATGTTGACATGATGTTAGTTATTAAATGATTAAACGTTAATTGTGAATTGATGTTGCAAAACTATGGCAGTAGAATCGGATTAGTCGGTTAATAACCATTTACTTACGCTTGTAAACGCTTATAAATGATTAGAAACGGATATGTTACAGTCAGTGAAGATGTTGTGATTTTGCGTGTTGGTTTTAATCTAATGATTTTTTTAATAAGTTTGTTTGTAACCCCGTAGTGCAGTAGCAAAAAAAGCAGCATTACAATATTATAATAACCTATAAGCATAACTATTCGTCATTACGATATATATTTGTATCCTTGAAAGAAAGAGATGTTTGAAAGAACCATAGAAAAAACAATTAAAGAAAAAATTAACGGTGGGAAAGCAATCGTTGTTGTTGGTGCCCGATAAGTTGGAAAAACAACTCTTCTTAATGAAATTCTTAAAGATCAGGATTATTTATTTCTTGATGCAGATGACCCTTCAACAAGAAGCCTCTTGCAAAGTCCAACTACTGAACAAATCAGAACATTCATTGGCGATTATAAATATATTTTCTTAGACGAAGCGCAGAGAATATCGGGAATCGGTTTGACTTTAAAAATCATTACAGATCAATTCAAGGGAGTTCAATTGTTTGTTAGTGGCTCTTCTTCATTTGATTTAGGAAACGAACTGAATGAACCTTTGACTGGCAGAAAATGGGAATACGAATTGTTTCCGATTTCATGGGAAGAATATGAAAATAAAATCGGATTTATAAAATCTGAACAACAAATTGAAAATAGATTGCTTTATGGACTTTATCCCGAGATTATTAATAATCAAGGAAAAGAACGTGAGACTTTAAACAACCTCGTTAACAGCTACTTGTATAGAGATATTTTAGCATTTTCAGATATTAGAAAACCTGAAGTTCTTGAGAAATTATTACTGGCTCTAGCCTTGTAGATGGGGAGCGAAGTGAATTACAATGAATTATCTCAACTAATTGGAGTTAATAAAATTACTGTTCAAAAATATATCGAAATCCTCGAAAAGGGATATGTTGTTTTTAAACTAAATAGTTTTAGCCGAAACATAAGAAATGAAATGAAGCAGAATAGGAAAATTTATTTCTATGACAATGGCATTCGCAATATGATTATCGGTAATTTCAACCAATTGGATTTA
>JBFHGX010000115.1:0-12026 GCA_041582875.1 Bacteroidales bacterium
TCATATGGCGGATAAAAATCCTGATGGGTTTCCAATTGCTGAAACACATCAAACATAATGGGAGCGGCCGACGAGGTACCTGAGAGACCGGTACGTCCTTCCCCATCGGCATTGCCAACCCACACGCCCACAATATAATCAGCAGTGGTTCCAATAGCCCAGGCATCACGGAATCCAAAACTTGTTCCTGTTTTCCAGGCGATGTGTTTCGAAGAAGAAAAGCGTTCCCAACCACTTTCAGAGGCGGGACGGTTGACCCGCTTTAATGCTTGATAAGTTAACCAAATTGACCCCGCATGCAATGGAACATCATCCGTAAACTGTTGAGATCTTATGTTGACATTTTTTTGAATAAACAAGTGGGGTTGCTCATACTCATCGCCAGAATAGCGTCCATAGTGACTATCGTAATTCAATACGGTACGCGCCATACCTACATACATTCCCACCAACTCCCACAACGAAGCCTCTCCCCCACCCAATATCATCGATAGCCCGTAATGACTTGCCGGATGACGAAAACTGGTGATCCCTGTTCTCTTCAATAACCTTAAAAACTGAACCTGACCATAATCGCGCAACATAAAAATTGCGGGTACATTCAGCGATCGCGACAAGGCCTCCGAGGCCGGAACAGCACCTGAGAAATGGTTATCATAATTGGTAGGATGGTAATTGTTATAATAACTTGGAATATCGGCTACCAAGGTATTGGGCAACAACAATCCTTCTTCCTGCATTCCCGCATAAAGCAATGGTTTTAAAATACTTCCGGTACTCCGATAGGCCCTGATCATGTCCACTGCCTGCTGATGGTTTTCCCCACTTGAAGAAGCAGTATTTCCCACATAGGCCACCACCTTGTTATCAGGTACCGAAACCACAAGAACTGCCGTATTTTGAATGCCATTGCCCGATAGCATGCGTTGATGAATAGCCACAATTTTATTCACCTGTTCCTGCAGTTTAAAATCGATATAGCTATGCTTACGCTGACCACGCAAATTCACCAGACAATAATCTACCAAATGAGGAGCCAATTCAGGCAGCGGATAAGGTTTATCAGGCAATGGCTCGCGAGTGGAAGCAATATAGCTTAAACTATCCAGAACACCTTCTTGGAAGAGCGTTTTTAACAATCGGTTACGCTTGGACAGCAATAGAGGTCTGTTCTTGCCCGGATTAATCAATGAAGGAGCGTTTGGTAATACCGCAAGAGTAGCCGCTTCTGCCCAGCTTAAGGCGCTAGCAGGATGGCCAAAATAGCGCCATGCAGCGGCTTCGATACCCACCACATTCCCACCCATGGGAGCATGATCGGTAAAATATTGCAGGATATGCGCCTTGCTTGTCTGCATCTCAAGGGCCACAGCTAAAGTTATTTCTATCAACTTTTCCCAAACCGTTCGTGGTTTACCTTTACGTGATAACCTTATTACTTGTTGAGTTAAGGTGCTTCCTCCACGAACCACACGACCTGCTCGGAGGTTATCCACCAAAGCATTGCCGATGGAGATGGGATTAAAACCGGGATGCTGGTAGAAATGTCGATCCTCAAAGAACAACAAAGCTGTTTTAAATTTTTCAGGAACGGTATCCGAGTCAGGAAACCGCCATTGTCCATCGCCTGCAATGCGCGCGCCCAAAAGCCTGTCGTTGGAACTATACACTACCGTAGCATAAGGGTCGGTAAACAAGGAATTGGGTAAAAATATCCAGCCCAGAGCGAGCCAAGCCAATACCAAGAGCACCAGACCGCCACTTATTTTAACAAATAAGTAGTTTTTTCGCTTTTCAAACATGAACATCCTATCTTTCAGCCATTTCCGACCACATTCAACAACTCATCCTAACGTTTTTACTCTCCGGGGTTTACAACAATCCATCCACCACCTTTGGCAGCTTTAATATCGTTATTGTACATAGCTTCACAGGTGCTGGCAGGCATAAAATAAGTTCCTGCATAGGTAGCATGCAGCAACACAAAAAATTGCTTGCTTTGACTCGTTCCCAAGTCGAAGAACCAATCAATGCCATCATCTTTAATATCCATATAATCGCTGGAACTGTTTTTTAGGTCGGCTCCCACATCAAACAAACGGGTATTAATGATTTCCCATCCGGAAGGCATTTTAATGGAAAGTGCCAGGTTGCTCACCCTACCAAATAAACGCGAATTTCTGACCACTGCTTTTAAATAAAAATCCTGCCCTTGCTTTAGCGATTTGGCATCCAATGGCCTATTGTTCATATCGTAATAACTTAGGTCGAGCCAGAGATTATCCTCAATAAGCACTTCTTGCGATGGAGCAGGTATACCTGATGCCGTAAAAGTTACATACAATGCTTTTTGCGATTGATTGGTTATCCGAACCTGATTGTTCGACTGCGCATCTAAACTATCGGTAGCCAAGGGTGCAGCTAAAAGTTTACTCCCCGATTGATACAATCCTTGACGATACTCATATTTTACAGGAGCATCGGCTGGCTGATCGCCAATAAATTCAGATACAGCATACAGTGCAAAGGCTGTAGTTTGGGTGCTCATCCATATATTTGACCCCAATTCTTTGGCCAATTGCTCATAAATTTTAAAGGCCGAGTTTTGATCATCCAAAAGCAGATAGGTTAATAGTTGAAAAGCTTTATCGCGCCCCATTGACCCATAACCATCGGTATAAGCGTACATTCGTGCTGAAACATCGGGCGAAGCTTCTCTCAATAGCTTTTTGGCCATATCAGGTTGCCCTGACAAAGCGTAGGCTCCGGCCAGATGAACAAGCCCTTCTGCTGAAAGATTCTTCATTTCAGCCATGCGATTCATTGCGCTCAAAGCGGGACGGTGAGCCAACGCTAAGGTGTACAAACGATATCCCTGATTGGCATCTCCCAAATAGTAGTTTTTTACCTTTTCTGACATCCAACCATTGGCAGCTTTGGTTTGGTAGCTTATCCATTTATCCAACATCGATTGAGTGACCGGATATCCTTGTTCCCGGGCGAGAAACAGAAAATTACCTACATAACTGGTAACCCAGTCGTTTACAGCTCCATAGCCCGGCCAATAAACAAACCCTCCGTCGGTGCGCTGCCGGGATCCCAGCTTTTGAATACACACGATGATATTTTGCGTAATCACTTCTTTTTCACGGTTGGAAAGTGAAGCAAATCGCGACAAATAAAGCTGAGGAAAAGCACCGGAAACAAGTTGTTCGGAACATCCATAAGGATATCGAACCAAATACTTCAACCTGCGTTCAAGGTTTATGGGAAAAATAGAAGAAACCGTCATGCTCAATTCACGGGTGTCGGGTAAGCCAACAGAAGGTACCTGATAACTGGAATCTTGACCTGACAGCAAACGGTGCTGCGTGCTGACGGAAACCATTGTATTAGGATTACGCACATTTAATTCAACATCGTAATATGCTGAAGCTCCACCACCACTTACCTCTACATGAATGGTTCCAATACCTTGCATTTCATTGACTTTAACCTCGAACCAAGCCAATTTTTCTCCTGGTTTTTCAAAAGTCAACTTTTGAATTGGATTCGTCAACTCAAATAACCCATTGGTTTTCACCTTCACCTCTACATTTTTTATATGATCCTCCATGGCAAAGACTGAAACGGGCATTTTTAGGGTTTCTCCGGGGCCCAAAACACGTGGGACAGTGGCCAGCACCATCAGTGGTTGCTTTACAGCAATGGTTTTTTGTGTGTTTCCAAAAGCATTTTGATTGGCCGCAACGACCATACACCTCACCGAACCTATATAATTGGGCATATGAAGTTTATGAATAGTTTCCTGTCCTGACTCCAGCGTATAAGGTCCCAAAAAACTAACCACAGGCTTAAACCTGTTGGCTTTTTTATCGCCTGTGGGCGAATCTTCTTCAGATCCATCACCTCCCACAGCCATGGTATTCAGGATTCTTCCACCAAAAGCACCCAAAATATCATCGTAATCATCCCATGTTTTAACGCTAAGCGCCTCTTTGGCATAAAACCAACGGTGTGGATCAGGTGTAGCAAAATTAGTCAGATCAAGTAGTCCATCATCCACCACAGCCAAGGTATAAGTCATTTTTCTGCCCATTTTTTCACTAATCCTCAATGTGTAATCAGTATTGGGCTTTATCTGCTCAGGGCCTGAAATTATGGGATTCAAAATAGAAGACGGATTATCAACCAACACATTGGCCAATCCATACATCCGCACAGGTAAATCGTTAATGCTTTGGGCATAAGGTTGCCATACCATGACCGATGCATAGATATTGGGCACCATGTTTTCTGTTGCTATAAAACTCACGACGGTTTCTTTTTTATCGGTCGTTTGTTGCCAACTTTGCAGGATGGTATCTGCACTCTCTATACTGACCAACAACCGAGCATTGGGCGGTAAATCCATGGTCAGATGAACAGAGTCACCGACTTCATATTTAGACCGATCAGTGCTTAAACTCAAATGCGTTACATCTCCAGGAGCTTCTCGCTGATCGCGGCTATAATACGAAGGCCAATCCATGTAAAAACGAATTCCTGTCGCATGACCGCTCTCAGGATCAAGTATTTCGGCGTAATACCATCCCCAAGCCGGATAGCGCAATTCCAATGAAAAATGAGCCTTTCCTTTAACGGTTTCGATGGTTTTACTCAATACGCGTGCATTGTAATTACTGCTGAGATAACCAGCCAGATTTGATTGACCATCGTTTCCATACCACCAGCTCCAATCCAGCTTGTACACACTCACCTCCAGACCTTTGGTTGAGACAAGCTGTCCCATCGCATCTACAGTTACTACATCAAAAGTTACAGGCTTATCCACTTCAAGATACTCACTCCCCTTAAGCACTTCAGGTGGTCGAACTCCTACATAAGTTGTAAAGGGAGAGTATGTCATGTTTTTTTGGTTCACGCTAAAATCTCCTCCTTTTTCCATCACTTTGGTAAAAAAGCTGACGCCAATCATCCCAGGAGCACGCGAGGCTTGGGGCAAATCAACCGTAAACTCAGCTTTTCCATCCGAATTAAGCTTGTCATTAAAAACAGTTTGTGTTTCGGGATAAAAATTACGTGAAAGCGCATTAAAGCTGTACCCTTCAAACCCTTTAAAACTAGTCTTCTGTGGTTTAAAAGTGGCTTCAATATTGGCTTCGAAGTCAGCTGCAGCTCCACCACTCAACCATCGAGAACTAATTTCACCTTCATTTTTCTTACTCGTTAACAGACTGTCAGGAAAAGCAAGCTCAATTTTAAGCCGATTGGGTTTAATATTTTCAATGCGTAGAGTCTTCGAAAAGGTTGCATTACCCATTTTTGCGACAGCATAATAAAGGCCTGTCTCGGCCTCAGCCGATGTTAGGAGCGTAAAGCAATAAAACCCATTTTGTCCTTTTTCAACCGTTTTGGTTTGTACCACCTTCCCTTTTGGATTACTTAACTCAATGGTTACCGGATGGATATCGGGAATGACACCGGGTCTGTCCTGAACAATTAAACTCAAAAACAGCGTGTCTCCTGGACGCCAGACACCACGTTCTCCATAAATAAAGCCCTGAAGCCCTGACTGCCGCAATTGCCCACGTGTATCAAATTTAGAGTAGGAAAGTGCGAGTCCATCATCCAATTTAAGGTAAGCCGATTGATTTCCTTTGGTCGCGACCAAAAAGGAAGGAGTCGTATTCGGGTCAACCCCAATAGAAGACTCACCCAAATCGTTGGTCAGAGCTTCTCCTAAAAGCTGTTGTTGAAAGCTGTATAGCTGCACTTTAACCCGACTCTCCGGATTGGTTGTCAGTATATTGTTCACCCAGACTTTCAGGCTGTTGCCAGAATTTTTAACCACAACACCCAAATTAGTAGCCAGAATGTTTTTGGAGGCAAAATGGTCGTTATAGGAATAATAAAAGGCTTTTTTACACGGATTATTCCGATGGCGCCAATAGTAATCATCATCGTCATTATCACTTGAAATACAAGGATAAACAATATCTTCTCGTGAAAAGGACAACTGCACCTGATAAATGGCACCGGGTTCCGTTTTAATGAGTTGAGTGAGGTCGAGAGCGTAAGCCGAATAATCCCAGGTATTGGCTGATGTTGCTCCATCAAGCTTGTATTTACCATCATAAACCTGTTCACCCACTCGATACAGTTCATAGTTACTATTAAGGGAGTTAACCTGTAAAAACTGAAGAATATTGTTTGTGTATATTTTAGAAATAGTAACATCAACCGCAGTTAGGTTTCGTACCTCAAACGGAATATTCCATTGCTGATCGCCCGGGAGAATATTGCCATTTCCGGCAAATTTAACCTCAGGCAACGCAGGTTCAAAATGAACCACTTTCTCCAAAGACTCCGAAAGTTTTACGCCCATTGAGTTTTCGAGGCCTGCCGAGACAATCAAAACCTGATCAGTCATCATTCGTGAATTGGGTATCACGCGTATCGTGTTGTTTTCAATGGACAATGTGATTGCCTTTTGATCTTTAAAATAGACCAATCCATCGACAGATTGTTTGCTGTTTATGGGATCTGTAAACGTAAGGATCACAGCTTGATCAGGATCGGATTCGGTGGAAATCCCCACCAATTTAAACTCATCCAATGGCGGAACATCAAACTCCGTTTCGCGTTCGTTCTTTACCGATGCCGGAGTAGTCCATGTCATTTCAATGGTTTGAGGTAGTCTAATCCGCTCAACACTATCGATGGTAAATTTATACATCGGCGGCATTGACGAATTGTCCCAGGTAACTGGTAATGCTTTGCCGTTCATTTCTGCACGCAACCAATTTTCTATCAGCGACATTGATACCACATCCGAGGTAATGATACTCCCTTCCAACTTGTTCCAATTGAGTAGTCGGTTGCTATAAGGAATCAGATTTAAGTCGCCCAATTTAAAATCAAGCTCAATAACATCAAATGAAAACGTCACTTTAGGAAAAGAAACCAACTCTTCGGGATACAATTTCGCCAGAGAAACCATCGCCTCGTAAGTTTGTCCATGCAACAAAGGATTGTCAGGAATAAATCGAATGCTCTGTTTTGAAATCAGATAAGCTTTACCCTGAACTTCAGGTTTCAACCGAAAAATACCATCGGCAAGCGGCTGATTGAGATTGAAGTTATCGGATACAGGAATTGCCAGATGCACGTTGATGCTCGATCCTGCCGGAATTATTCCAGAAGTAGTTCCCGAAATATAATATTCCATGGCCTTTTCGGGCTCCTTTGGCACGGATCGATGGCAGGACCAAGTGAGGACCAGCGACAAAAGAATAGCAGTTGAGAGAGATTTTGCAAACAAAGGCTTGGTTTTCATAGGATGACTGTTGGTTAAAATGATTGGTGTTCTTCAAGGTCAAATTATGGCAACGAAATGAAGAAATGTATTGACCTAGTAAAATTACGGTGTATTTAAATAACTATTGTACGAAATCAATATTTTTATTGAGAAGTTACAAAACATGACATATGACCATCAATCAGCTAGTTTTTCGCTATATATTTAAGTAAATAAAAAACACAAGCTTACATTAAAAAAAGTCTACATACTGCTCATTGGCAAATGACTATTTTTCAAAAATAATTTCTTATACTTTATATTATTAGGATTTACCGTTGATTTGTTTTTTTATACATTTGCCGCCGTGTAAGGCTACTGAAAGGACAGAAATAATCCACAAAAAATGTGACTAAACATCATTAACGTTCTGCTCAAAACCGATTTTTCATTTACTCATTTATTCACCACTACTACGCATCCAAGTTATGATTGAAATTGAAAATATTGAATTATCCTTCCTTAGCCTTGATGACTATCAAGAGCTAAAGGAAGCTATGATTGAATCGTATACCACCATGCCCAACGCCTATTGGCGAGAAGCTCAAATCAGCTCATTAATCAATCAATTTCCAGATGGACAGGTTGTTATTAAGGTTAACAATCAAATTGCAGGCTGTGCATTATCAATCATTGTTGACTATGATAACTTTGATAATCAGCATACCTACGAACAGATTACAGGAAAATACACTTTTGACACCCACACTACAGATGGAGATATTTTATACGGCATCGATGTTTTTATCAAGCCAGAATTTCGAGGACTAAGGTTGGGAAGACGTCTATATGATTACCGCAAAGATTTATGCGAACGTTTAAATCTCAAAGGAGTGGCTTTTGGAGGTCGGATTCCGAACTACCACAAATATGCCGATAAGATGAGCCCCAAGATATATATCGATAAGGTTAGAAGTAAAGAAATTCACGATCCTGTATTAAATTTTCAAATTTCAAATGATTTCCATCCTGCAAGGGTTTTAAAAAACTACCTCGAAGGAGATTTAGACTCCAACGACTACGCCGTGTTGTTAGAATGGAAGAATATATATTACGAAAAACAAACCAGTAAGCCTTCGACCATCAAAAAAGTTGTCCGACTTGGATTGATACAATGGCAGATGCGGGCCTATTCGAACCTTGATGAATTGCTCCAACAAGCCGAATTTTTTGTTGATGCTGTTTCAGGGTACCGATCTGATTTCGCACTCTTTCCTGAGTTTTTTGACGCTCCGCTCATGGCAGAGAACAATCACTTGTCAGAACCTGAAGCCATTCGTGAATTGGCAAAGCATACCGAAACTATCGTTCAAAAGTTTTCAGAACTAGCCATTTCATACAATATCAACATCATTTCAGGAAGTTTGCCTGAAATCATCGATAACCGGTTGTATAACGCTGGTTACCTGTGTAAACGTGACGGTACGGTTGAACGTTACGAGAAATTACATGTAACACCTGATGAAGTAAAGGTATGGGGAATGCAAGGTGGTACTCAATTGAAGGTTTTTGATACCGATTGTGGCAAAATTGGAATTTTGATTTGTTACGATGTGGAATTTCCAGAGTTGAGTCGCATTTTAGCGGATATGGGAATGGACATTTTGTTTGTGCCCTTTTTAACCGATACGCAGAATGGATATTCTAGGGTTCGTAACTGCGCCCAAGCACGTGCCATTGAAAATGAATGCTATGTAGCTATTGCCGGAAGTGTGGGTAATTTACCCAAAGTGCATAACATGGATATTCAATATGCTCAATCCATGGTATTTACACCTTGTGACTTTGCTTTTCCTGCAAACGGAATCAAAGCCGAAGCAACTCCAAATACCGAAATGATTCTCATTGCTGACCTAGACATAGACTTGCTACGTAACCTCAATCAATTTGGAACTGTTAGAAACTTAAAAGACCGGCGTAAAGACATTTTCGATCTTCGAAAACGCTAATTAATTCAGGTAGTTTTATAACTGAATCTATTTTTAGGTTTTATCTGCCATAAAGTTTTGTACCTTTGCAAAAAGGTATTATGAGCCTATTAATGATTGCGCATATACCTATTTCGCTTATTTTAAGCCTATTATCAAATACAAAATTCGATTACTCGGCTATGGAGATTCGCTTTTACTGCCACTCCAACATAGTTTTTTTACTCCCTGCCGAGATTAAATGCACTGTAATTGAATAAAAAGTCAGCTTAATTGGGCAATAATTTTACTATTTTAACTAATTAATATCAAATTTATGGGCAGATCGCAGGATACATTTAACAAAAAAGAAGTCAGAAACAAAAAGGAGAAAAAAAGAAAAGACAAAGCAGCCAAAAGACTCGCCAAAAAGGACAATGAAAAATCGAGTGAATTAGAAGACATGATCGTTTATGTGGATGAAAATGGAATGCTAACCGACACACGACCCGACCCCAATAAAAAAGCCATAGTTGATTCTGAAAGTATAGATGTAAGCGTGCCCAAACGCGACAATATTCCTTTTGATCCCATCAGGAATGGTGTGGTAACTTTTTTTAATGAGTCGAAAGGCTTTGGTTTTATCAGAGATCTTGAAACTCAGGAAAGTGTATTTGTGCACGTTAACAACGTACTGGAATCAATCAAGGACAACAACATGGTTACATTTGAAGTAGAAATGGGGCCCAAAGGACCCAGCGCGTTTCGTGTAAAACTACTGAAATAAAACAAGTTATCATATCGATTTCGCTCTAACAACTTTTCCTTTAAGTGATTTAACGATATTGTAATTACTGCATATAAAGAGTGATATATGTTTTCATTTTTTTGTACAATACAGGCATAAAGTGTTGTACTTTTATGGCCTATTAAGGATTGTTATTGGTCATTAGTATTTTCATTTTTATAGCGATACAAATATGTTAAAAGCACATACATTTCATATTCCGGTTTTAGGTATTGGATACAGCATTGATACGCCACTTAAAGTATCTCATTTTGGCATCGACTCAGTTATTTCCCTTGTAGATGATATCCTACTGGAAAAACTACGAAAAATGTACTGCGAAAAATTTGAAATGCCATATCAGGAAATTTCAGAAAAAATTGATGACTTCAGAGCAAAGCGTATTACATCGTACCTCAACCTAATCAACAACCTGGCTGAAAAAAAGTTTGAAGAACTCAAGGCGGCCACCATCGAGAAAAGCAACGAGCTTAAAGAGTTCTACAATATGTTGCCCGATAGTTCAACCATCAAGCAAGACTTTAAAAATGCTACATCAAAATATTTCAATTTTGATGATATTAAGTCTTGGGTTAGCGAAAACATGTCGAGGGGAAGCATCGATGTCAATATCATGACCAAAATTGATAAAGATAATTACAGCAAGGGTGAAAAACTTCCTGTGGAGTTCAATGATGCTCATGCCGCTTTGAGAGGATTTGCCCAAAGCGACTTAACTTCATCCATGGTGTTATCGGCCGGTATGAATCCACGTTTATACGGATATCTGGAGAGTTTTGATGACTTCTACCCTACTGTTGATGGTTTTATTAAAAAAAAGATTGCACTTAAGGTAAGTGACTACCGTTCAGCACAAATACAAGGTCGATTTCTGGCCAAAAAAGGCATTTGGGTATCCGAGTTCCGGATTGAATCAGGGCTGAATTGTGGAGGCCATGCTTTTGCTACTGAAGGTCACTTACTTGGTCCCATTTTAGCTGAATTTAAAGAACACCGTCAGGAACTGACAGAATCAAGTTTTAAAATTCTGACAGATGCCTTGATAAGAAAGAATCGAGTTGTACCAAATAAAACCCTTCCGCTAAGAATAACAGCACAGGGAGGTGTGGGAACTGCTGAAGAACATCAGTTTCTAATCGACCATTATGGAGTGGATTCAGTAGGCTGGGGATCCCCTTTCCTGCTTGTTCCCGAGGCCACTTCCATTGATGACGCAACCCTTAACCAACTGGTTGCTGCCAACGAAGAAGATCTTTATTTAAGCGACATTTCTCCCCTTGGCGTTCCGTTTAACAGCCTTAAAGGCAACACCAAAGATATCGAAAAACTTTCGCTCATCGTAAAAGGAAAACCAGGGAGCGCTTGTCCTAAAAAATACATTGCATTCGGAGGTGAAGCCGATAACAAAACCATGTGCACAGCTTCAAGAAAATACCAAAACAAGAAAATCAAAGAATTGCTTCTTGAAAAAATTTCTCCGGAAGGCTTTAAGGCACGTTTTGATAAAATTGTAGAAAAATCATGTATCTGTGTAGGACTTGGCACTTCAGCATTAATAGCGAATAAAATAGAAACCAAATCTGAAGGAGTTGGTGTTTCGGTTTGTCCCGGACCCAACATGGCCTATTTTTCTAAGATAATGAGCCTGAAAGAAATAACCGATCATATCTATGGTCGAACCAATATTATTTCCAGGACCGACCGACCGAACATGTTTGTTAAAGAATTGAGTATCTACATCGATTATTTGAAAAACCGAATGGAAGAAACCAGGGTTTCGGTGAGTAAAAAACAGGAGCAATATTACCAGTCGTTTGAACAGAATTTAAATGAAGGAATAAACTATTACCAAAATTTATTCTCCTCGCTGAAAGATAAGTTCGAAGACACAAAATCAGGAATTCTAACTGATTTGGAGGCAAATTTAAATCGGCTTAAACAACTTAAGGAA
>JBFHGX010000116.1:0-11894 GCA_041582875.1 Bacteroidales bacterium
ATAAGCAGCTTAAAGTCAGGTCGATGGAGCGACATGGTGAAGTTGTAAACGAAGTGGGTGGAGGCGATCGTGCTGCCCTGAACCTGACCGGATTAAAAACCGAAGAATATTCCAGAGGAATGTTGCTGTCGGACAAGATACTTGAAAGTACCCGGTTGGTTGATGCACATATTCATATGTTTACCGATGATCAAATGTTGGGCATCTGGTCAACAGTAATCTTTTTTTCAGGGACCTTTGAATGTATGGCCAAAATGCATTTACTCGATAGGGATGAGCTCATTCAAGGCGAAAAGGCGTTTGTACAGCTGCATCTCGAAAAGCCCGCTTGTCTGCTAACAAACGATAAATTCATCATCCGTAACTCTTCCAATACGCTTAGCTTGGGCGGGGGAGAAGTGTTGGATACCCAACCTTTGCACCATCGTAAACGAACCCCCAAACTCCTCGATAGTTTGCGCAACCTTGCCGATGCTGTTTTGTACAGTCAACAACTGTTTAAATTGATAAAATACGAAGTGTATAAAAAGGCCCAGCCTGTTTTTGTTGATGATTTGGCCGAATCATTGGGAAAATCTTCAGCACTCATCATAACCGAAATTCAGCAACACAATACGGGAAGCGTCCTTTTATTTGATCCTGAAGGTAAGGCCTTCGTGATTCATAGGGATCTGCACCAAAAACAAATGCAACAAATTATTGAAATTCTTCAACAACATCACCAAAAGAATTTTTTACTCGAAGAAGGACTTGAACTAAAAGATTTTTCGGGAAAGATAAATGTTCGCGATAAGGACCTGGCCAAATTCTATTTGGAAGCGCTTGCCGGATGGATGTTGAATGAAGGTATTTTGAGGGAAGTTGGAAAAAGTTTGTCGTTATCGAGCCACGAAGTTACTTTGGATACAAAAACCCAAGAACAGCTGAACTGGCTGGAAAATGAAATCAAAAAGGTAGGACGACATACTCCTTTGTTGCCGGACATTGAAAAGCTGGCATTAGCAAAGAACATTAGCAAGGATCAGTTAAAAATGCGCTTGCAGTTTCTGGTAAAAACAGGAAAAATTTGCTTTACAGAGGGTGACTATATTCACGATGATCATGTAAAAGAAGTGATGCCAATTTTGCTATCCGAATTAGTGAAACGAGGTCAGGGGATTAACGAAAAAGACTTTCGACTGCTCATCGACAGCTCAAAGAATTTTGTAAAAGCTGTAACCCGGATATACCATTCACTTGGATATGTGACTCAGGATAAGTTTTACATCTACATCACCGAGGAAGGTGAAAAACAGTTGAAATGACAGAAAACTCGGCCGTTTCCACTGATTTACATCATCTTTTGTGGTGCGACTTTCGTATTTTATAAATACTATATTTGTACTTTAATATCAATTAAAACCATTTCTATGAAAAAAATCCTACTTTTCATGAGTTTGTTTGTGGCTACTATTAGCTATGCCCAAACTCCGCTGACCACAGCTGTAGATTTTACAGCTACGGACTTTGAAGGGAACGAATTTAACTTATTCGAAATCCTGGATGGCGGTCAGTATGTGGTGATCGACTTTTTCGGCACCACATGACCTTCCTGTACAAGCACCGTTCCTTATTTAAACGAGGCTTATACGTTATTTGGCTGTGGAACAGCTGAATTATATACCATTGCCGTATCTGGTTTTGGTAACGACAGCGACGCCGATTGCGTTGCGTATTGGGAAGCACACGATTTAATCTTTCGCGGAATCAGTGCTGATGGTGGTGGACATGCCATTGCAAATAGCTATAGCATTGGAGCTTATCCATCTTACATTCTGATTGCTCCTGATCACCAAATTGTTGAGCAGGATATGTGGCCCATTTCAAGTACCCAGACTTTTGTAAATTACTTTTCGAGCAATGGGCTCTCACAGGCTCCGTGCGTAACTTTGGCTGCTGGTTTCGAGGCGGATAAAGTGGAAGTGTGTGAAGGACAGATTGTGAGTTTCACTGATCATTCTATTGGGGATGTGGTCAGCTGGAACTGGACTTTTGAAGGGGGTAATCCTGCCACCTCAACTGAAGCCAATCCTACGGTGATTTACGAAGTAGAAGGTGATTATGATGTTGAACTTACCGTAAGCGATGGTATCGAATCGAACACGCTTTTAAGTGAAAATTTCATTGCGGTTTTTGCCAATCCTGTAACAACGCTGGAGCCTTTTGCTGTAGCTTGTATCCAATGGACCGAGCTCGAACTTACCGGAGGCTTGCCTGAAGGTGGAGTTTATAGTGGTGAATTTGTGGATAATGGTGTTTTTTATCCTGCTGTGGCAGGAGTAGGCGACCATGTTATTTACTACACCTATACAAATTCGGATGGATGTGAGACGATGGCAGAAGAGTTACTGACGGTTGATGCCTGCATTGGGATCAATGAAAATGCCGACAACGGTATTAAAATATATCCAAACCCTGCAACCAACATTGTTAACCTGACTTCGGAAGATAATCTGATTGGGGTTCACGTGTTCAATTATATCGGACAAACGTTATTGGAGATGAAAGTTAGTGGTAATGCATGTCAGTTGAATACTTCAGATTTCACCTCAGGAATTTATTCCGTAAGAGTTGAAACGGAAGACGGATTTTTGTTAAAACAGCTCCTGATTGAATAACCACAATTGGCAAACTAAAAGGGCTGATCTGTAAGGGTCAGCCCTTTTTTTGATTCATCCTTTTGAAATATGCTACCACCAATCAAATTCGGTTAATCAATATCAAAGGCTTAAGATTCCTTATTTCAAGTGATGTCTTTATGAGTTCCAACAAATTCAATCCCCTGTAAAGGATTATTTACAATCATTTTCAATTCGCCTATTCTATCAAAAAACGCCCCTTGCATTGAGTTAACCTAACCTAAAAATTGTACTTTTGCCCCTTTGCAATTTGTTTCATGGTCGAATTGAGCGACCAATAGCATGCTAAACCTGATGAATTCAATAACTGACAGTAAATAACATGTACGATTTTTTAAAGGGGCGTCTCGTTGAAAAAAATCCGGCTTTCGTCGTTATTGAAGTTAATGGTATTGGTTATCAGGTAAATATCTCGTTAAATACTTTCTCAGTTATTAAGGATCAAGAAAATATTCTGTTGTACGTTTATTTGTTGGTACGCGAAGATGCACATACTTTGTTTGGGTTTTCCGACAAGGATGAACGTACCATGTTCACCAACTTATTAACTGTTTCGGGAGTTGGTGCCAATACTGCTCGCTTGATACTTTCGAGTTTGTCAATAGAAGAGATATTTAACGCTATTACATGCGAAAATGCCAAATTGCTGCAATCGGTAAAGGGCGTTGGTGGGAAGACGGCTCAACGAATTATCCTCGATTTGAAGGATAAGTTGCCTAAATCGGGCATTACCATTGAAAAAGTCAACCGATATCACAATACGATACGCGAAGAAGCGTTATCAGGATTGTTGATATTGGGATTTAATAAGTTAAGTGCTGAAAAAGTTATTGACAAAATACTAGATAAAGGTTTGGTTGTGGATGTAGAAGGGCTGATTAAAGAAGCCTTAAAAGCGTTATAGTTATGATGCCAAGCAACTATTAAGTGGGATTTAAAAAGAAGCGCATTGAGGAGGAATTCATTATATATCTTACTACTTGTTTTAATTGCTGGCTGGTTTGTCCCACAATTGGAGGCGGCTAATATTGTCGGTATCCCGGAGTTTTTCTTTCAAGGAGTAATTGTTCCTGATTCGTTGAACAGAAACGACTCAACCAAAGTAGACTTAATCTATCCCTTTCGGGATTATACTGGTAACCCATATCTTGACCAACAAAACGAAAGCCCTTTATTTCTGAATCAGCCTGCCAACATTGAACGTACAGTGGTTTATAATCCGCAAACCAACACGTATGAATTCGAGAGTAAAGTTGGTGATTTTGCCTATCGTGCTCCCACAGTGATGGATTTTGATGAGTATCAGGATTATGAACTTAATAACGATGTAAAAAGCTATTGGGCTGAGCGTTCGCAAACAGCCGGAACAGCTGAAGGTACACGACTGATCCCGAAAATATATGTGGGCGGTGAAGCCTTCGATCGAATTTTTGGTAGCAACACCATCGATATTCGGCCACAGGGTTCTGCGGAAGTCAGTTTCGGAATCTTGTCTACCAAACGTGACGATCCCTCGTTGGATGTCCGTCAGCGCAAAACCACCAACTTCGATTTCGACATGAAGATTCAGATGAATGTACTGGCGAAAATCGGAGATAAGATCGAATTTAAAGCCAATTACAATACCGAGTCTTCTTTCGATTTTGAAAATACCCTCAAGCTTAAATATGAAGGGGGCGAAGATGAAATTATTCAATTAATTGAAGCCGGTAATGTGAGCCTCCCCTTGCGCTCAACACTTATCAGCGGAAGCCAAAGTCTGTTTGGGGTTAAAACTGAGTTGCAGTTTGGTAAAACACACGTAACAGCTGTTTTTTCACAACAACAGAGCGAAACACAAAATATTACAGTTCAGGGTGGAGCACAAACCAACCGGTTTAAACTTACCGCTCTCGATTATGAAGCCAACAAGCACTTCTTTTATGCCCAGGCATTCAGAGGAATGTATGAAACAGCACTAGGAGATTTACCCATTATTACCTCTGATGTGAATGTAACCAAGGTTGAAGTTTGGGTAACCAACATTGGTGCTGCTACCGAAGAAAACCGAAGTATTGTGGCCTTTACTGATTTGGGTGAGGGTAAAAATGAGTGGATTCATAATCAATACATCCACCCCATGCCGGGAGGATCATCCCCTAGCAACAATTCAAATGACATGTTGGCACGCATGGATACAACCCGTATTCGTGATATCAATCAGGTTACCAATTACCTAACTGGTGACCCTTTGGGAATAGGAAAAATCAATTACATGGTGGCCGGAGAAGATTTTGTTAAATTAGAAAATGCCCGCAAACTGAAATCTTCTGAGTACAGTATAAACAAAAAACTGGGATTCATTTCGTTAAATACAACGTTGAGTTCTGATCAGGTGTTGGCCATCGCCATTCAATATACCATGATTGGTAGCGATAGCGTATATCAGGTAGGAGAGTTCTCTGATCAAGGCATTACAGCGCCCAATTGCTTGGTGGTTAAATTATTGAAGAGCAATAATTTGAATACCAAATTACCGATGTGGGATCTGATGATGAAAAACGTCTATTCCATAGGGGCGTATCAAGTACAGCGTGACAACTTCATGTTTAACATTTTGTATTCGGGTAACAATGAAGGCATTCCTACCGGATATTTTACTGAAGGTCCTGATGATGTTTCCGGCGTTCCTTTGATTCATCTTTTCGGATTGGATAATTTAGATAGTCAGTTGAATCCTATTCCGGGTGGAGACGGTATGTTCGACTATATCGACAATGCTACTACAAGTGGAGGAACCATTCAATCATCCAATGGTCGAATATTCTTTACCAAATTGGAGCCTTTTGGAAGCTATTTACGTGATTCTATTTTTCCTGATAATCCTGATTTAGCCGAAAAATACGCCTACGACTCCCTGTACACCTTAACCAAAGCCGGAGCTGAACAATATCCCGATAAGAACAAATTTATCCTTGAAGGGATGTACCGTTCGCAGTCGGGTGCCGATATCAGTTTAAATGCGCTTAATGTTCCTCAGGGTTCGGTAAAAGTAACAGCCGGGGGTGTCCCATTAACTGAGAATGTGGATTATACGGTGGATTATACTTTGGGTCGTGTAAAAATTATCAACGAAGGTATAATGAACTCCGGAGTGCCAATCAATGTATCTCTTGAGAGCAATTCCATGTTCAATGTTCAACAAAAACGGATGATGGGTATCCATGTAGATCATGAGATTAACAAAGATTTTCATATTGGCGGTACCTTGTTAAATTTGCATGAACGTCCACTCACTCAAAAGGTGAACTATGGTGACGATCCCATATCGAACACCATGTGGGGATTGGATGTGAGCTATCGGACCGAATCGCGGTGGTTAACAAAAATGATTGACAAACTTCCGGGGATTTCTACCAAAGAGGTTTCTAAAATCAGCATGGATGGTGAGTTTGCCCAGTTTATTCCGGGGCATTCAAAAGCCATCGGTAATTCCGGAACATCGTATATTGATGATTTTGAGGGAGCTAAGTCTACCATCGATCTTAAAAATACCAATAATTGGTTTTTAGCCAGTACACCACAAGGTCAACCCGACCTGTTTCCTGAAGCCAACCTCAGTGAATTTAGTGGCGAAAATTCGTTTGCTTATGGAAAAAACCGCTCGAAATTGGCTTGGTATATTATCGATCCTTTGTTTTATGATGTACGTGGAGGCTTGCGTCCATCCAATGTGGATAAAGAAGAAATTTCAAAGAACTCAGTTCGTCAGGTGTATGAAGATGAGGTTTTTCCAAATAGAGACAACAATCGAAATAATGTACCTACCAATATTGCGGTACTCAATATTGCTCACTTTCCAACCGAGCGCGGACCCTATAACTTTGATGTAGTTGATGGATACTACTCGGCTGGTATGGATAAAGATGGAAATTTGAATGAACCAGAGTCTCGCTGGAGTGGTATGATGCGTAAAATTGAATCTACCGACTTCGAAGCCTCCAATATCGAATACATTGAATTTTGGATGATGGATCCTTTTACTGAAGATTCAGATAATAAAGGTGAAATGTACCTTAACTTGGGTGAGGTTTCTGAGGATATCCTTCGAGATGGTCGCAAGAGTTATGAAAACGGATTGCCTCAAACAGCTGTAGTTGAAAATGTGGATACTACGGTTTGGGGCCGAATTCCAACCTTACAAGCATTGGTAGAGTCGTTTAGTAGTGCAGGTGGTTCGCGTATCCATCAGGATGTGGGATACGATGGCTTGAGTACAGATGATGAAAAATCCTTTTTTAACAGCACTTACTTAGATGTGATTCGCAATACCTATGGTGCTAACAGTGGGGCCTACGAGCAGGCTGATGCTGACCCATCCGGCGACAACTACCATTATTTTAGAGGTGGTGATTATGATACAGATGCCAAATATTCAAGTGTAACTGAACGATACAAAAAGTTTAACGAATCAGAAGGTAACTCGCCTACTGATGATATTAACCCTGAAGGCTATCCTACTGCAGCAACAAATTATCCCAATGTGGAAGATATCAACCGGGATAATACGCTGAGTGAAGCTGAAAGGTATTTTCAATATAAGGTTGCGTTGGATCCGGACAAAATGAAGGTGGGTCAGAATTACATTACTGATGTTTTTGAGGCTAACGTTGATCAACTTCCCAATGGGGACAAAAACCGCAAAGTAACTTGGTATCAATTTAAAATCCCTATTCATAATCCTGATAAAGTAATTGGGAACATCAGCGATTTCAGGTCCATCCGTTTTATGCGTTTGTTCATGCGGGGATTTAAAAAACCCATCATTACCCGTTTCGCTACCTTTGAATTGGTGCGGGGTGAATGGCGTCGTTACGATCATTCTTTATTGGCTCCGGGTGAGTATGTTGCAGGTTCGGATGATATCAATGAAACCAATTTTACTGTCTCTACAGTAAGTATTGAGGAAAATGGTAGTCGTGAGCCCATCAACTATGTGATGCCTCCCGGTGTTGAACGCGAATCTAACTTTGGAACCACGAATTATGTTTTCCAAAACGAGCAATCCATTGAGTTGAATGTAGCCCAATTGTTAGATGGTGATGCGGTTGGTGTTTATAAAACCACCGATTTCGATTTTAGGCAATACAAGCGTATTAAAATGTATGCCCACGCTGAAAAAATGGTGGAAAACGAAGACCTTGAATATGGTGATTTAACCGCTTTTATTCGTATCGGTAGCGACTTTACAGATAACTATTATGAGTATGAGGTGCCACTGGAATTCACCGAATGGTATAGTACCAACAGTGATTCAATTTGGCCGGAAATCAATAATTTTGATATTAGTCTGGATGAACTGGTAAGCGTGAAACACAACAGGAATATTGCCATGAGGGAAGCCGGTACCAGTTTATCGCTACAGTTGCCCTATGTAGAATACATTGGCAGAAATAAGGTTACCATATTGGGAAGTCCGTCCATAAGTGATGTCAAAGGAATTCTTTTGGGTGTTCGTAATCCAAAACAGCGTGATGCTTTGCTTGATGACGGGAATCCCGAAAGTGCTATTGTTTGGTTTGATGAATTGCGATTAACCGATTTTAACGACCACAGTGGTTGGGCTGCAACGGGTAGGATAGAAGCCAATTTAGCCGATTTGGGTCGGGTGATTGTTTCCGGGTCGCATACATCAGCAGGATTTGCTAGTTTGGAAAAGAAAATTAGTCAGATTCCGTTGGAATCAGTGACCAATTTTATGGTATCTACCGATTTGGACTTGGGAAAATTTGCAGGGGAAAAAGCAGGGTTGCGGGTTCCTATGCATTATGATTACGCTATCCAGGAAATTACACCTGAATACAATCCTTTGGATCCTGATATTAAGTTAAAAGATGATCTGGACTCCTACGCCAGTAAATCTGAAGCAGATTCGCTTAAGGCATTGGTGATTGATCATACCACCAATCAGAACATCAATTTCATGAATGTTCGAAAAGACAGAGTAGATTCCAAGAGTAAGCCCAAAATATATGATATTGAAAACTTTGATGTTTCTTTTGCTTATTCTAAGTTTCGTCATCGCAACATTGATTTTGAGTACGATAATCAGGATCAATATCGTGGAGGATTTGGATATAATTTTAATCCCAAACCCAAAAATTATAAACCATTAGACAAAGTCGATTTCCTGAAATCAAAGCATCTACAATTGGTTAAAGATTTCAACTTTTATGTACTTCCTAAAGTGTTGAGTTTTAGAACCGACATGGACCGAAATATCCGTAAGGTACTTTATCGTGATAAGAGCTTGGGCGATATAATCATCAAACCCACCATCGACCGACAATGGAACTGGAATAGGATTTATGATTTGAAATACGATTTCTCAAAATCATTAACTGTGGAATTCAATGCCGGTGCCAATGCTTTCATTAAGGAGCCAACCATTTATCCGGATAAAAATACTGAAGAATGGGAAGAGTACAAACGGGAAGTGTGGGATGATGTGCTGAACATGGGAACCATGCAACGATACAATCAATCCTTTAAGGTAACCTACAATGTGCCATTAAAGAAAATACCTATTATCGATTTTGTAACCTTGGCTTTGAGTTATCAGGGCTTGTATACCTGGGCGGGCTCTGCCACTTCGATTCGTCAGCGATTTGGTAATTCCATTGAAAACTCAGGCCAAAAGCAATTGAATGGAAATGTTGATTTACAGAAACTTTACGATAAATTGCCTTATCTGAAGAATTTGAATAGGACTGCCTCCCGTCGAGGGCCAAGTCCAAGTTCTAGGGTAAGAGGCGGAGGCCCACAGCCACCTGCTCAGGCTGAAGATACCACAAAGCCTTCCATTAATATTGCCAAGGTGATTGGTGATGGATTTTTAAAAGTGCTCACATCGATTAAAAAGGCAACGGTTACTTATAGCAATGCCAATGGTATTCTGTTGCCTGGATTTATTCCTGAACCCGATTTGTTTGGCGTAAATTTGACAACCTCAGCACCAACGCTTGGGTTTGTTTTGGGAGACCAGCGCGATATCCGTCAGGATGCCGCTAGTGGAGGATGGTTGACAACGGATCCTGCACTCAACAATCCGTATATGACTAAAAATACGGAATCACTTTCCTATAAAATTACGGCCGATTTGTTTAGTGCCATTCGTATTGATATTGACGGAGATCGGGTATATGCTGAAAATTATCAATCCTATTATAGGTATGATGATAGTCTGGCGCAATTCGTTGAATATACGCCCATCAATCGGGGAAGCTTCAATATTTCATATATGGCCATCAATACATCTTTCTCGAGTACAAATGGTTCAGAGGAATCGGAAGTGTTTTCCAATATGCTAGAAAGTAGGCAAGTTATCGCTGAAAGGTTGGCGCGTAATAATCCTGAATGGATGAAAACCCAGGAGTATTTCTATGATACTTTGGCCGGTCAGCAGTTTCCTTTGGGATATGGTTCGAACTCACAGTCGGTTTTGTATTATTCATTCTTGTCGGCCTACTCAGGTAAAAGTGACAACCAAATTCAGATTAGCAATCCGTTTCCAACCTTCCCCATTCCTAACTGGCGGATTACCTTTAATGGATTAACTAAGATAAAAGCGGTTGGGAAGATTTTCAGAAGTGTTAACCTTACTCATGGTTATCGTTCAATGTTGAGTTTGGCTTCATGGACAACCAACGTTAATTTTGATGAATCTAATCCGGGACAACGATTTGAAAATTCATCCAATTATATTACCAAATACGATATCGGGATTGTCTCAATATCGGAACAGTTCAGTCCCCTTATTGGAATTGATGTCGCAATGCAAAACAGTTTTACGGCCAAGTTGGAGTTTCATAAATCGCGTAAGCTTGACATGAGTTTTGTTAATAATCAGCTTACTGAAGTTACAGGAAATAAAGTAGTGGTTGGAGTTGGATATCGTATTAAAGGGTTGAAATTCTCCATCGGATCGATGAGTGGTGCAGCTCCTTCAAGAAAATACAGCAGTGATTTAAATTTGAAACTTGATTTTGGTATCAATGATAATAAAACAACTTTGCGTAGGATTGATGAGGTCAACAACCAAATTTCGGCTGGATCGAAACAGTATACACTTAATTTTTCAGGTGATTACATGTTGAGTCAGAGTGTTCAGCTCCGATTGTATTACAATTGGACGAGTAGTAATCCATATGTGTCGTCGCAGATGCCAAATGCCACTACAAGTGGTGGTTTTAGCCTTAGATTCAATCTGGCTCAATAGTTATTTATTATCTTACTAAATTGGGTTTTAACCTGCCTACTTAAGGTGAATTAAGCTAAATTTGGCGCATCATTTTTAAAACTGTATAATATGAATATTCCAGAAAATTTATTGTACACCGAAGACCATGAATGGTTAAGAGTTGAAGGCAATGAAGCCTATATCGGCGTTACAGACTTTGCACAAAGAGAATTGGGCGACATTGTATTTGTGGAAGTAGAAACCGTTGACGAAACCCTTGATAAGGGTGAAGCATTTGGAACAATAGAAGCCGTTAAAACTGTTTCTGATATGTTTATGCCGGTTGGGGGTACTGTTATTGAGCTCAATGAGTTGCTTGATGGTGAACCTGAAATTATCAATAAAGATCCTTATGGCAAAGGTTGGATTGTTAAAATTTCCCTTTCCGATAAATCGGATTTGGACGAACTACTCGATGCTGCAGCTTACAAAGCCAATATTGAAGAATAACGCAGATTAGTATGATCAGAAGATTTTGGCCTGCAATGGCCTGGGCCATATTAATTCTGATTCTGACAGGAGTTCCCGGAAACTATTTTCCACAAGTAAAAAGCTTCTGGGAATGGCTTTCTCCAGATAAAGTGGTGCATGTTGGAATATTTGCTGTTCAAGCCTTTTTAATTTTATATGGGTTGGAGCCACAATATTTAAACAAGCGACAACGTTATCTGTTTTTAGTAGCTGCTATATCAATTACTGTGCTTTATGGCTTGATTACAGAAGTGTTACAATCCTTTGTCTTTGTTGGGCGTGATGGTAATATTTTCGACTTTCTAGCTGATTTTTTGGGTGCTTTGATGGGGTTACTGGCATACTATTTGTTAAATATTAGAAATAGTGTGATGAATTTTAACAAAAAACAATAGAAATTGCTACTTTAGCGGTTTCATATCTTAAAACTAATAATCATTAGAGATGGAAGCTAAAAAGACAGAAAA
>JBFHGX010000117.1:0-11791 GCA_041582875.1 Bacteroidales bacterium
ACTGCCAATTGGATTGATGAGGGCAAAGTATTGTCCATCAAAGGAATGGGTGGATTTCATTTGGCTTGCGACGCCACCAACCCCATAGCAATCAAATCTTTACGGGACATTAAACTTCGCGATGGCAAGCCCTTCGCTTTGATGGCCCGAAACCTGGAAAAGTGCAAACAAATCACCCATACCGATTCCGCTGAAGAACAACTATTGATGAGTTGGCGACGCCCCATTGTCCTGTTGAAAACCCGAACTCCTTTATCGGAAGGAATTGCCAAAGGCATCAATACGGTTGGAATGATGCTGCCCTACATGCCTTTTCATCACCTATTGTTCGATCAGTTAAAAACTGATTTCATTGTACTGACCAGCGGAAATCTGTCTGATGAGCCAATTCTAATCAATAACGAGGAGGCTTTGTCTGCTTTTCTAAAAAAAGCGGAAGGTGTTATTACATATAACCGTGACATTTACAATAGAACTGACGACTCGGTAACCATTGTAGTTAACCATATTCCACGCCTCATCCGACGGTCTCGTGGATATGCGCCTTCCCCCGTACCAATCGATCTCAATACAGAAGGTATATTTGCAGCCGGAGCAGAACTAGTCAATTGCTTTGCCATCGGCAAAGGAAATCAAGCCATTTTAAGTCAGCACATTGGTGATCTTAAGAACATGGAAACCCTTGATTTTTACAAAGAGTCCATTAACAGATACAGCGAATTATTTCGTTTTAAGCCCACCCTGGCTGTTGCCGATTTACACCCGGATTATTTGTCCACAAAATATGTAAATGGGCTAAACATTCCCACTACTTATGTCCAACATCATCATGCCCATATGGCATCTTGCATGGCTGAACACCAAATAACAGTGCCTGCCATTGGCATTTGTTTTGACGGAACCGGTTATGGTACCGACGGACATATCTGGGGAGGCGAGTTTCTTCATGGCGACCTGATTGACTTTACGCGTTTTGCTCATTTCGAATACATCCCTCAGCCTGGTGGCGATGCAGTTTCAAAGCACCCTTGGCGAATGATGGTTGCCTATCTGTATCATTATTTTGGCGAGAGCTTTGAAAACGTGAACAAAGAGGTATTTAACAACATCGATCTCAACGAATTCAATCTGATCGTATCCATGTTAAAAAACAACCTCAACACCCCACTAACTTCCAGTGCGGGTCGTTTATTTGACGCAGTTTCATCATTGCTTGGCGTATGCCAGAACGCGACCTATCACGCGGAAGCACCCATGCAGTTAGAAGCTATCGCTGACGAATCAATCACCGAAAAGTATTCGTGGACTGGGGAGAAAGAAATCAGTTTCAAACCACTTTTTGAGGAAATATTGGCAGATTTAGCCCACAAAACTCCCATTTCCATCATTTCGGGTAAGTTTCACAACACATTGGTGTCAATATCAATAACCATCGCTAAAAAGATGCGGAAAGAACTTAACACCAACATTGTTGTACTGTCAGGAGGTTCCTTCCAAAACAGAATACTGCTACAGAAAACCGAAAATCAGCTAAAAGAATGTAATTTTGCGGTGTACTCTCAGGAGCTTGTGCCTTCCAACGATGGTGGTATTGCTTTGGGACAATTGGCTATTGCGGCACAACGCAGAAAGCATAACCAATTTTTGTAACATTAATAACAAAAGATATGTGTTTAAGTATTCCGGCAAGGGTTGACAAAATTGAGGGTGATATGGCTACTTGCTCAGTAGGTGGTTCAAGTTACGAAACAAGCCTCGAAATGTTAACCTTGGAAGAGATCAAGGTAGGTGATTATATCCTGATGCATACAGGCTTTGCCATCCAGAAACTCGATGAAGAAGAAGCACTCGAAACACTTAAAACCTTCGAGGATTTTAAAAAACTGAACGATCACATGGATCAGGAAGAAAAAGCAACCAATACCCGATTGATCTAGTGGCCATGAAACATATTGACGAATACCGCGACAAAGAACTGGTAAGGATTTTTGCCGAAGAGATCAAGAAAATATCGACTCGTCCGGTTAAACTGATGGAAGTTTGCGGAGGGCATACCATGTCCATCCAAAAATTTGGCATTCCCTATTTGTTACCTCCAACAGTGGAGCTTATTTCGGGACCCGGTTGCCCGGTTTGCGTTACCAGCAGAAGTTATATTGATCGCGCTGTTGCCTACGCCCGTTTGCCGGATGTCATCATTACTACCTATGGCGATTTAATTCGTGTTCCAGGCACAAGTTCAAGTCTGGAAAAGGAAAAAGCCCTGGGCGCTGATATACGCATGGTATATTCGGTATTGGATGCCCTGATGATTGCCAAACAGAACCGGAGAAAACGAGTTGTTTTTCTCGGTATTGGTTTCGAAACCACTGCTCCGGGATCAGCCGCAGCCATCATCAAAGCAAGCATGGCCGGTTTAAGCAATTTTTATGTGTATAGCGCTCACAAAGTGATGCCTCCAGCCATGGAAGCCCTTATCGATGAAGGAGTTACCATCGATGGTTATTTGGGTCCCGGACATGTGAGTACCATTACCGGTGAACAAATTTACTACGGTATTCCCGAAAAATTTGGCTTAGGAGTGGTTATCAGTGGTTTCGAACCTGTAGACATCATGCAAAGTGTACTGATGTTGGTTCAACAAATTGAGAACAAAACACCTAAAGTTGAAATACAATATACCCGTGTTGTAAAACCCGAAGGAAATATCAAGGCCCAACAGATGATGGAGGAAGTGTTTACTTCGCGTGATGATTGGTGGCGGGGATTGGGTATTTTAAAAGAAAGCGGACTTCAATTGCGGTCATCTTACGAAAAACATGATGCTGAACAGATGATAGAAGTTGAGGTGGAAGAGACTTTCGAACCCAAAGGGTGTATTTGTGGCGAAATTCTGAAAGGATTAAAAAAGCCTAAGGACTGCAAGCTTTTTGGAACAGTTTGTACTCCTTCAGATCCGGTTGGAGCGTGTATGGTATCACATGAAGGATCATGCGCAGCCTATTACCAGTACAACCGATAATAAACCTGAATCAACATGAAAAAACACGAAAATATACTCCTTGGACACGGAAGTGGAGGTCAACTTACCCACGACCTCATCGACCAGTTATTTGCTGCTCATTTCGATAATCCACTCCTTCGTCAACAAGGCGATTCAGCCCTTTTGGACATTTCAGGAGATAAACTGGCATTTACGACCGACTCCTTTGTGGTTGACCCCATCTTTTTTCCCGGAGGAAATATTGGACATTTGGCTATTGCCGGTACCGTAAACGACCTGGCCGTTTCTGGCGCCGTTCCCAAATACATCAGCGCAGGGTTTATCATTGAAGAGGGTTTCCCCATGAACTCACTTGAAATTATTGTCAAAACCATGGCTGAAGAAGCCAAAAAAGCCGGAGTTTTCATTGTAACCGGAGATACCAAAGTAGTCGATCGTGGCAAATGCGACAAAGTTTTTATCAACACCTCTGGCATTGGTTTTCTGGCAACAGAAAAAGAACACATCAGCAGTGGATCCACCATTCAACCCGGTGATAAAATCATCATCAACGGGAGTATTGGCGATCATGGCATGGCGGTGATGGCAGCTCGAAATGAGCTTAATATAACCTCCGACATACATTCAGATTGTGCATGCTTAAACACACTCATATATGATGCCACATCCCATTGTTCTCAAATCCGCTTTATGCGCGATGCTACACGTGGCGGATTGGGAACCGTTTTAGCAGAATTGGTCAAAGGCAAACCTTTCGGGCTTAAAACAGACGAAACAAAGATTCCTGTCAGCAACAATGTCCGCGGACTTTGCGAAATGCTTGGATTCGATCCGTTGTATGTAGCCAATGAAGGTAAAGTAGTGATGGTAGTAGGCGCCGATGAAGCAGAGGAAGTAGTGGAGAGACTAAAATCTAACCCATTAGGTGCTGAGGCTGCGATAATTGGTGAAATCACCCATGATCATGCTGGCACGGCATGGCTAGAAACCTGGGTAGGTGGAAAACGCATCATCGACATGCTTTCGGGACAACAATTGCCCCGTATTTGTTAGTCGCCGTAGTGTTCATAGAATTTTGCCAGTTCGGTTGCCAAATCGTTAAAGGCCACATAATGGTTTGAACATCCCTTGCGTGAACAGATGGTTACTCGACCACCAACACGCAAAACAAAACTGACCATTGGTGCACCACAGAGCTTACATTCTTCGTTAACCAATAATTCTTTGTTGCAATGCGGACAATAAAAATCAACAATCTCCCCCTCCTGTATTTTAATGTTCGATACATGATCGAAACATTCGTAAACCGAGCAAATATTGATAATCCCTCTGTCTTCAGGAGAAACTACGTTTAGTTTGATGGATGGATGTCCATTTAACAACACTTTTTCATCCATCAAAGACGACAGACAATGCGGACATTCAACAGTCATGGATATATGTTTTCTCATAAGGCTGTAATTTAGATGAATACTGTGGCTAATATAGCCAAAATAACCGTCGAAGTCAATAACCTCAAACTATTCATAATCGATACAAATAATCGATATTCGCCCGATTTCTGCTGAATAAATTTGATGGATTTAAACTCTTGCAAGTTCATTTTGCCAAATAACGGTCAGAACAATTTCCAATATGACGTCATTTCAATCCATGATTATTCACGAAAAGATGTATCACAGCATGCTCAAATTACTACCTTTGTACAATAAAATGGCAAGGGATTTCATGCGGTTTTTCCGATGAGGTTCTTTTCGAAATCAGTATTTATCAACAAAATAGATTTATGTGCGGAACTTGCGGCTGTGGCGAAGATAACCACATCACTTACACAAAACCAGGATCACATCACCATCATCATGGCATTGAAGGTCAAGAACATATGCATGATCATGAACATCATCACGATCATCCACACACCCATGATCAGGTCCGGCATCAGGAAATAAAACTGGAAATAGATGTTTTGGCAAAGAACAACCTCAAAGCGGAAAGAAACCGTGGCTATTTTGAAGCGCTTAATATTCTGGCTTTAAACTTGGTAAGTTCTCCTGGCTCAGGAAAAACAAGTCTGTTAGAAAGAACCATCAAAGAACAAAAACACAACCTTCCTTTCTACATCATCGAAGGTGATCAACAAACAACCAATGATGCTGACCGCATCAATGCTGCCGGGGCTCCTGTAATTCAAATCAACACAGGAAATGGATGTCATCTGGATGCCGACATGATTCATGTGGCTACTAAAAGCCTGAATGTGAAACAGGATTCTATTTTGTTTATCGAAAACGTCGGTAATCTGGTATGTCCCTCACTATTCGACTTGGGTGAAGCCAAACGCGTTGTAGTGATTAGCACCACCGAGGGCGAAGATAAACCCTTGAAATACCCCACTATGTTTCAAACGGCTCAGCTGTGCATCATCAACAAAACCGACCTCTTACCTTATGTGGATTTTAGCATAGAAAAATGCAAAGAATATGCACTAAGGGTCAATCATCACCTTAAGTTTATTGAACTTTCGGTAAAGACAGGAGAAGGTATGGACCAATGGTATCAGTGGTTAAAAAAGGAAGCCAATCAATAAAGTGGAAAATTTTTCGTTAATTTAACCTCACTTTTGATCCAATATCATCTGTAAATAATAACCGAGCATTGAATTTAATTTTTATTGACATACGTTTTCTCGATCTTGTAGACATCCTGCTGGTGGCGGTTCTTTTGTATGCGTTGTTTAAAATGCTTAAAGGAACCGTCGCTATCAATATTTTTGTGGGATTGGTGGCCCTTTTCATGATTTGGCAATTGGTTTCTGCCATGCAAATGGAATTGCTCTCGCAAATTCTGGGCGCCTTTATTTCAGTAGGATTGGTCGCACTTATCATCATTTTTCAACCCGAAATCCGTCAATTCCTACTGGCTTTAGGAACCCCCCACTTTTTCAGGCGATACGGTAAAAAAATGCAATTTTTAAAGTTTGCGTTCCGCGAAAAAATTGACTTTAACCTAGACCCCCTATTGGTTTCGTGCAAACACATGGCCTCTACTAAAACTGGAGCATTAATTGTGGTTACACGTCAAAACGAACTAGCCCAATACATAAAAACGGGACAGGAAATGAATGCCTCCATTTCGTCTGCACTCATCGAAAATATCTTTTTTAAAAATACCCCGTTGCATGATGGCGCCATGATTATAACCAACCACAAAATTAAAGCCGCCGGCTGCATTATGCCTGTTTCCAAGAAACAAGTTAACCGGCATATTGGTTTACGACATCGAGCTGCCATTGGCATTAGTGAAGTTAGCGATTGTATTGCCATTGTAGTCTCCGAAGAAACAGGATATATCTCCTACGCCATTCATGGAGAAATTACTTACCACGTGTCTGCCCAAGATCTTCAATCGATGTTGGTGGAAGAATTGGGACTCGATTTAAAATAATCTAATCCATTCTGTATTTACATTTAATTCTGCTTCGTTACTTTCGCTGTAATGGGAGAATGATCTACAAAATAGAGTGTTACAAAATAAATTCCATGAGGCAATGCACTTATTTCCAGGTTAACAAAATTAACATTCCAATCAGCATCAACCTCAACACTTTGCCCATTCATGCCTCGCACTTGTATCTGATCAGGAGTTAAGCCATCAGGAAAGCCCACCTTCAACTGGTTAATAGCAGGATTGGGCGAGCAGAATAACCTTTCCACATGCTTTTGATCAATACCCACAGTATAACTATTCAAGAACGAAACATTGGTAACTTCCTGTGAGGGACGATCCACATCGAAGGAACATAAGGTAAACCCAGCACCCACATCGTTGGTCCACCAATTGTAAGTATCTACTTCATCAACTCCTGAAGAAAGAAGAATCCAGTTACCAAAAAACTTTGTCCAAATACTATCACTAACCGTTTTTTCCTCCTTTTGACGAAGCACATCGAAGGTTCCAATGGGTAAAACCATGGTTCCCCATGCATCCACTGAGAGATACTCCGAGGTGGTAGAACGATATTTAATGGAATCAACTCCTGGTAATGAATTATCTGCAAGGCGAATTTCCAAACTATAGGTTTCTTGCCGTGTATTTCCATAAGTCACAGGGTAATCAAGGTAAATATTGGCCGGAACAATTTCAGTGGTAACGAAGCCGTATTCATCGGTATAGGCTGCCACCCCTATATTTGACAGTAAATTACTGTTGCGCGAAAAATAGGCATATTGATCGGCGGACTCGATTCCCACTGCAAAATTTGAAAAAGGAAAATCATCACCGTAAGGAGTATCTGAAGGAAGCATCAGCATTACCGTATCAGTGGTATGAGCAGTTAAAATACCAAAATCCCACATTTTATTTCCACCGGGAGCACCAGGAGTTAGTTGATTTTCAACAACCGAATCAAAAGCAATATAAATGGTGGTTCCTGCTGGTGCTAAATCACTATCTACAATGGTAATCTGTGCTTGTGAAGTAAAAGTGGCCATCACGACCAATAGAAAAAGTACAAAATATTTCATTTTATTGATTTTTAAGTTATTAACAGATAGCACTATAATTACAGGCGATCAGGATATTAAATAATCGACGACTGTTGTTTGGGCAACTCTTGGTTTTAAATACTCAAGAACTGTCACATGTGCGGAATGTATTCGATAGGCTTCCAAACCCGCTTCATCTGCAAAATCAGCTGTTAATACCAAATCGAAAGCAACATCTCGCGAACTTAGGTTAATTCCGGTCTCCATAGATTTTAACGAAGTAACCTGCTCAGGAAGCGCATTAAGCATACAGGATACTTTCTCAGCAGTGGTTTGCCAGTTCTTCCTGTCGGAGAATTTCATCATAACAATATGTCGAAGCATCTTAATTTAGTTTAAATAACTACCACCACTCATTGACCGCAAGCAGGATAAACAAAAGCAAAGATATAACAAGCAAGGCATTTACAAACCAGCTATTCTTGAATTCTTTCAATTCTTTGGAGTTATTTAACCACAACAAGGTAAAGGCAAGAAAGGGCATAAACAAGGCCCCCACAGCTGAGTAGGCCACAATCAGCCAAACAGGCTTACCCAAGAACATCAAAATTGCAGGAAGAATGGCCATGCCCAATAAGTACCAAAGGTAAGGCTTGCTTTGTGCCAACGGAATGTCTGTTTTTGATTTTGGCCGGACACTTTGCATGAAATCAGCAAATAGATAGGGAACACCTTGCCAAACACCTAACATACTAGTAAAAACCGCTGCCCAGAATCCCAGCAAAAACAGCCATTTTCCGCTGATTCCCAGCACAAGCTCTACCTGTTTAGATAAATTGAGTACCATGGCCGTCCCACGAGCCATTTCAGGTTTTAAATCTGCAGCCAACACAATTATGGCCAATCCGAAAAGCGCTGTCAGAACATAAGCTACAGCCAAATCGATCCGTATACGAGGCAGGTAGCTCACTGAATTCCATGACTTTTCATTGATCCAATATCCATAACTAAGCAAGGTAACACTTCCCCCAACTCCACCCATCACAGCCAACACATTCCAGAGTGAACCTTTTTCGAGGGTCGGGTTGAGCAATCCTGTGGATAAATCACTCGATTCGGGAGCAATAAGAATTACACTCAAAAATACCAAAACAAACATGAGTCCAATGATCCACTTCATGGTGGTCTCAAAGCGCTGGTAATTACCCCAAAACACAAACGCCAAAGCGACCAACGAATGCAAAATCCCCCATGCTTCAACTGATAATACAGGCCACAAACTATGTGCTGCCAAACCCGTAGCCGCCATCAAGGCTGCACTTACCATAAAAGTCCACAGAATAAGGTAGACCAAAAAATACCACCCGAAGATGGCCGGCATTTTCTTCACCCAAGCCACAGTGAGATGCATTCCTGTAGCGAGTTGCCAGCGGGCAAGACCTTCGTTTAGCACAAACTTCAACAGGGCGCCTACAATAACAGCCCATATGAGCCCGTATCCATATTTTGCTCCTCCCGCAGCTGCCGCAACCATATCGCCGGCGCCAATTCCAGTGGCCGCGACTACAATCCCCGGACCTACATAGGTGATGAGTTTTCTGAATTTCATATAAAAAAAAGAGGCTTACAAAATTTCCCTTGCAAGCCTCCAAAATATTTTAGTTAAACTATTTCAACAATTCCGCCATCTTCTTTCCGATATCAGCAGGAGAATCAACCACATAAACACCACAAGAAGTAAGGATTTCTTTCTTCGCTTCAGCGGTGTCAGCTTTTCCACCAATAATGGCTCCGGCATGACCCATGGTACGTCCTTTTGGCGCGGTAGCTCCGGCAATAAAACTAACAACAGGTTTGGTACCGTGCTCTTTAATCCAGTAAGCAGCATCCGCTTCCATGTTACCTCCGATTTCACCAATCATGACAATCCCTTCAGTTTCAGGATCATTCATAAACAACTCAACAGCATCGCGGGTAGTTGTTCCAATAATAGGATCTCCACCAATTCCAAGAGCGGTTGTTTGTCCAAGACCTACCTTGGTCAACTGATCAACTGCTTCATAGGTCAAGGTACCACTGCGCGATACAATTCCAACACGTCCTTTGCTATGGATAAATCCGGGCATAATACCCACTTTGGCTTCTCCGGGAGTAATTACACCGGGACAATTGGGACCTACCAAACGTGAATTACGTCCATTCAGGTATTCTTTTACCGTAACCATATCCTCTGTAGGAATACCTTCAGTGATACAAACAATAACCCCAACACCTGCTTCAGCAGCTTCCATAATGGCATCTGCAGCAAATGCAGGTGGCACAAAAATAATAGAAACATTGGCTCCTGCCTGGTCAACGGCATCTTTAACCGTGTTAAAAACCGGACGATCAAGGTGAATTTGACCACCTTTTCCAGGAGTTACTCCTCCAACTACGTTGGTTCCGTACTCAATCATTTGTGATGCATGGAAGGTTCCTTCACTTCCTGTAAAACCCTGAACTACAACTTTTGAGTCCTTGTTAACTAGTACACTCATATATGATGATTTTTTTTGTTGACAATTTTTGCACCTCAAAAGTAATACGTTTTGTCAAACATTGCCGAATAAAGTTGCTATTTTTGTTATTTAGTTGGGCTTATAAATAAAACTACGTGAGATGAATATCACCGAAAACCGCAGCGATACCATTGCTGCCATTGCTACTGCCCCCGGTATGGGCGCCATTGCTGTTATCAGGCTTTCTGGTGACTTAAGTCTGACACATGCATTGAGCTTGTTTCTAAGAAAAAACAAACCGATGAAATCCGATCAGGTAAAAAGTCATCACAGCTATTTCGGTATCCTGCAACAAGCCGACACCATCATCGATGAGGTATTGATGACCTATTTCAAAGGACCATACAGCTACACAGGGGAAGATGTGGTTGAAATTTCGTGCCACGGCTCCGAATACATTCAGGAACGCATTATGCAAATTTTGATAGACATTGGGGTACGACAAGCGCAACCCGGCGAATTTACCCTTAGGGCCTTTTTAAATGGCAAAATGGATTTAAGTCAGGCCGAAGCTGTGGCTGATCTCATCGCTTCTCAATCCAATATTGGACATCGAATGGCCATGAGCCAAATGCGTGGTGGCTTTTCGGAGCAAATCAACGCTTTGCGCGACCAATTGCTAAAATTTGCCTCGTTGCTGGAATTGGAATTGGATTTTAGTGAAGAGGATGTGGAATTTGCCAACCGCGATGAATTCATGAAACTCATCCGCGACATCAGCGAAACATTGACTTGGCTTATTCAGTCGTTCAAAGCCGGAAATGTGTTAAAAAAAGGAATTCCAGTGGCCATCATCGGAAAACCCAATGCTGGCAAGTCGACTTTACTTAATGCTATTCTGAATGAAGAAAGGGCCCTTGTCTCGGAAATTCCGGGTACCACACGCGACTCCATTGAGGATACTTTTATTATTGATGGCTATAGTTTTCGGTTTGTCGACACGGCCGGACTACGCCAATCGGAAGATCAAGTGGAAAACATGGGCATTGCCCGCACCTATGATAAAATGCAACAGGCCAGCATCATCCTTTATGTGTGCGACATTAGCACCATGAATGAGAACAAAACTAACACGATGCTGGAAGAGTTCAAAGAATACATCCAGGACGATGACAAGCATTTTATTCTGGTAGCCAACAAGATCGATCAAATGGAGCAATTACCCGCCCAAATTCGTGAGATTTTTGAACTCGACACTGTTTTTGTTTCTGCCAAGCGCAAAGAAAACATCCACGAACTCACCGAAAAGCTGGTCAGCATAGTAAAACAAACCAGCCTGAGTAGCGATGTGATGGTGAACAACTCACGCCATTACGAGGCCCTAACGGGCGCACTGAATGCCCTAAAACAGGCCGAATCAGGCTTTATGAACCAAACGCCTTCAGATCTGGTAGCCATTGATGTACGACAGGCATTGTATTATCTGGGGACTATTACAGGGGCTATTACTAATGACGAGATTTTGGGATCTATTTTTTCGAAGTTTTGTATCGGGAAGTAACCACCACAAAACAACAAAATACTAAAAAAACACCCTTACTTAGAATTCTAGGGTAAGGGTATTATATTTTGCATGGTCACAACGAAACGCGCTAAAAATTCTATTCCTGAGCCCCATGCTTCTTTGCTATTTCAATCCAATGTTCAGCAAGAACCTTTGGGTTTGCCCCTACACCACGAGCCAAATGCAAAGCAACGCCCATGATTAATACAGAAGCATCGTGAAATTCTTGATTTGTTTGTAA
>JBFHGX010000118.1:0-11777 GCA_041582875.1 Bacteroidales bacterium
AAAATTAGAAATCATGTCGATATTAGTATATACAGAAAATTGGGACGGTAAATTCAAGAAGTTCAGCTTTGAGCTGGTTTCGTATGCTGCGGCTTTGGCCAAGGAAGCCGGATCAACCGTTACAGCGCTTTCCATTGGGAAAGTGAGTGATGATGAGCTTAAAAAACTAAGCATTTACGGTGCTCAGAAGGTATTAAGCATCGTTGACGATCGCTTTAACGCGTTGGATAATAAAGCTTTGTCGAAAGCGGTGGTAGCTGCGGCTCAGGCAGAGGGTTCAAAAATAATTGTTTTGGCGCACAACAATTTAGGAAAAGCCTTGGCTCCAAGGGTTGCTGTAAGATTAAATGCCGGACTTGAAACAGGTGTAGTTGCCTTACCCGTTTCCTTTGATCCATTTGTTATCAAGAAAAAAGTATTCACCGGTAAAGCAGTTGCCGAGGTGCAAATCAATGGTGATGTCAAGGTGATGACCTTGGCTCAAAATTCATTTGAATTGGTGGAAGCCAATACAGCTGAGACCATTGAGGCGTTTGATCCTCAGGTAGCTGATGCTGATTTTTCTATCAAGGTGAAAGAAACCAATAAAGTAACAGGAAAAGTGTTGCTCACCGATGCTGAAACAGTAGTTTCAGGTGGACGTGGAATGAAGAGCGCCGATAACTGGGGTGGTCTTGAAGAATTGGCCGATTTGTTAGGCGCAGGTATGGCGTGTTCACGTCCGGTTAGTGACGAAGGCTGGCGTTCGCATAGCGAACATGTAGGGCAAACAGGAAAAATGATTGCTCCCAACTTGTATTTTGCCTTTGGTATTTCCGGTGCCATTCAGCATTTGGGTGGAGTAAGTTCATCCAAGGTAATTGTAGCCGTTAATAAAGATCCGGAAGCTCCCATTTTTGAAGCTGCCGATTACGGCATTGTAGGCGATGTGAATGTAGTGATTCCACAGATTATTGCTGCAGTAAAGGAAATGTAAGCTTTTTGTATGCGTTAACGACCCGGTCAACCTCAGTTGGTCGGGTCTTTTTTTTGTGCCTGAAATCCTGAACTGGGATGAACGCTGATAGGGTTTTTGGGCTAATATTTCAAAATAATCGTTGCATTTTCGGCATCCTCAGCAGCATGGGTAAGTTGCTTTAACAGTCCGTAGTCTTCTTTGGGAATGAAATTGGAAGAGATGTCATATTTGGAGGTGATCAGCAGCATTTTGTCGTTTACCGGTTCCACCACCATCTGGTAACTGCCAATTTTATTTTCGATGGTAACCGATGTAGCTTCTTTGTTTAAGATCTGGATGGGTTGATCGAACACCAAAAAATACGTGTACATGTCCATTCTTGGGTAGCGTGGGATGTAGTCAACAAGTCTTTCGTAATCGGAGACGAACAGTCTGTTGTGTTCAATTAAGGGCGTGAGCGGTAGGGTGTAGGTGGAGTCGTCAAGCTGAGTGAGCAGGTTTTGGTAGCTTCCGTTTACTGAAAATTTATATTTGAACGGAAAGAGGGGCGATGCTTCTTTTTTAATGATGGTATCGATTTTTAGTTTAACATCCTCCTCGGGTTTATCCACAAAAATATATTTCAGGATATCCATGCTGTCCTTTTTGTAGGTCAGAAGGTTTTTATCGATTTTATTGCGGAAATCTGTTGATGCTGATCCTGAAAGAGTAAACCCAAATATAGCCTCCGTTTCGCTGGAGTCTTTTTTGATGTTTAACTGGCATTTGCGGTTGATGAAATTGTCAGTATGTTTGCCCTGGGGCAAGGGGACAAGGGCCATTTTTTCATCTCGTTTTTTGTTTAGAAAGACGAGAGCGGTTGTTCCTTCCAGCGAAACAGGAATTTCATCAAACTCATATTTTCTGTATTTTGTTGAAGGGTAAAGATAATAGGCTTTATCATCGTTGCTCACTTTCAACAGTATTTTATCGTAACAGAACGGATTCACAATGTTGGTGTCGATGGAGGGGGAGGTAATATTTACCCCAAAACACAGGTTGTAATTTACATCCAGATAATCCATTGCGTTGATGTATATCAAATAGAGTTGGTTGCGATCAGCAAAGCGATTGTATAGATAATATCCTGGTTTGTAGTTTTCTTCCCATTCTTCGAGGTTGCGTATCTCTACTGAATCGTTAACAAACCGGAAAAATTTGTAAAAGAGATCGAAGTTGGAAGCTGATGGATTTTCTTGTTTAATTTCCTCGATTTTATTTTTAATTGATCTGGCTTTAGTTGTTCTGTCCCCTTCTTTCAGAAGATTATCTTCAAAAAGCTTAAAAACGGTTTCCCATTTATCAGGAACCATACTGATTTTGGAGGTGACCACTCCATTGCGCCATTTTATTTCCTTCATCACCAATCTCACGAAGGGGAGCTCGGCAGCAACTTGCGCATTGCTAATGTTGTTGTAAGCGGGTTGGTTTTGTAATTGCCATGAATAAACTGCATAAATACCATCCACTTCTGTTTTAGCTTGAACGGCCCCATTGTAATAATAGAGGTTTGGATACAATCCTGAGCGCAGTCGAATGGTTAGATTGGTGTTGAGTGCAGGGATGCTTTCGTAGAAGAAAAAATCTTCCACCAGCAACAGGTTATGTCCACTCACTGTATATATAAACTCTACTTCATCTCCGATTTCCAGTCCGGGAATGGCAAATCTTTTTTTCGGGTTTTCCTTGTCCTCGAGTTCTTCACCGCTTACCAGGTCGACCTGTTTGATGTCATCGATATTGAGCTCCAACACAGTTCCATCGGGTTTGATGGTACGTGCATCAAGGGTTAGAATATCAGAATATTTGTTGTCAATCAGAGATAAAAATGAATAGGAATCCAATCCATTTTTTGTAAGAATACGGACACGCTTGTGCAGGGTGAGGGTGAGCAATCCGCTATAGGCTGAATAGTCTGAAAGATAGTTGTAGGTGTCGGCATCGGTAATGTTGTAGTGAATTAATTTAACAAAATATTCCACGTCGAAGTCGATGGAATAGGTTGTCTCCTGGTGCATGATTACTGCATCGGCACCTTGAAATTCCTCAGGTATATCAACATATTCAGGAATGTTTCCAAAGTCGTATTGTTCAGGTTTTTTATCCTGGGCCATTGCACAGGTAATCATAAAAAAGGTTGTTATTACCCAAGTGAGTGTTATTTTAGATGTTTTCATACCGGTTTTTGTTTGGGTTATTTAAAAATCACCACTTTGCTAAAAATGTCTTTGATTGATTTATCGAATTGATTGAATTTTGACGAAAAGTTTTTCTCTATTTCAATGTCATCATACCTATATTGATAATGAATGTGAAGCACCTGATCTTCTGCCGTTGTCGTAAATTCGAAAATAATCGGGTCTTCTGACATTTGGGTGGTGAGGTCTGTTATTTCACTAATGGTTGTTTCTGTGTAAAAAAACACATCTACCTGATTGTTGATGGCTGAATAGGTTAGGTAATGGGTGCTGTCTTTTACCCGGTTGGTGTATGGGTGAGGGAAAGGTAAGAAATTAATTAGCAGGTATTTTTTATCTCCTACCAGGGTGTAGGCTGATTTAGGGATTTCAACCAATCCTGAAACGATGATGCTATTTTCACCATCCTCTACCTCATATGCTTTGTAGTTGATGCGTGGGGATATTTGGTTGAGAAAAGAAGTAAATGCGGCATTAAACTGTGTTTGGGTGTATTCATTGTACCATGTTTTAATTTGAATGGCCTCAATGGAGTTAAACTCAAAGTTAAAAGTACCCACCAGCTTTTTGTTGTCAATGGTTAAGTCGTATCGCAATGCTGTGTTGTTTTGGTCAGCTGAAACAGCCGGCACATCCATAAAAAACCCCTTTTCTTCTCCTACGACAAAAACACGGGTTCCTTGAATTTGACGGCTTGGATGATAATACACCCCTTGTGTTTCGGTAGGGTCGAGGAACAGTTGATTTCCAGCTTTGTCTTTGGTAACACAGATCATGTGATTTCCACTGGTCAGAGTCGGAAAATTCATTTCAAAGGGGTGGCTGAGTGTAGCTGAAATGGCCAAGTTGGCTTCTATTCCAGCATGTCGCAAGGCCTGACAAGTTAAATTGGCCATGTCCTTGCAGTCGCCCTGTTTTTGGGTAATAATATAATCCACTTCATGGGGTTGATAACCACCGAGTCCGGTATACATGTTAACATACCTGATTTTATTCTTCACCATGTTGTAAACCTTTTGAATGATGGAATCCTGGTCGTTGGTTTCTCCAATGGTTTCATCAATAATGGCTGCGGTTTCGGGGCTTATATTTTCTGAAGGTTTTATCAGATTGCTTATCCATTGGTTTACAAATTGATTTTCGGAGCCTGCGAATTCTTTGGGTGTAACGATTAACCGTACGCTTGGGTATGGGTCTTGTTTTACGGACAATAGATCCGTATATCGTTGTGATGAACTTTGTGTACTTTTTTTTGTTGTATCGATAATTCCTTTAAAGAGGTATTCAGTATACGCATCAGTTGTGGTAATTTTCAGTTCGAAGAAGGTCAGGGAAGCCGTATCTTCCACCAGGTATTTCATGTTTAAATTGGAGGGTATTTGTACAATAAATATTTGGGTGTCGGCATCATATACTCCGAATCGTAGTGCTGAAAGAAATGGTATTTCTTTGTTTTTCAGTATGTAATCATACTTAAAATTTTTGTTTTCGGGCAAGTCGAAAACATAAATTCGTTCGTCGCTCCAAAAGCCTGAGGTATATGAAAGGTCTTCTATTTTGATTCTTCTGATATTTTTTAATTGGTTTCTTTTTTTAAAGAATCCAACCTTCAGCTCTTCAATTTCAGCTACTCCGTTTTTGTAAACATAGGCTTTTCCTCCTTTTTCACCTGTTTGGCCGAAGTATTCCACGTGGGAAATAAAACCACTGTCGGTATCTAGTACCCGGATTACTTCCTTTCGGAGATGGATGGCGTAGTCGTCAATATCTTGTGAAAAAACGTTTAAGCTGAACAGGGTCAAGCAAATGGATAGCCACAGCAATGGATTTCGCATGGAGGGTGATATAGGTGAAAGTGGTTAATAGAACTTGTGTATTTTGGATTAAAATTATAAAAATCCTGTGATTTAGGTCAGGTTACCGGCTTAGAATGCACGCTCTTTGTTGTTGTGTTTTATAAGGCATTGAAATATAGGCATGTAAAGAAGAAATATAGAATTGTTGTAAATAGTTCTCTTCGCCACAAAGGCTCCAAGGCACGAAGAATCACGAAGGATAGTTGGGATGATAATTTGGTGTTTGTTGCCCGTTAGTTGTAGATATGCAACAGCGATCCATCGAAAACGGCATAATACTCGATGAGGGGGTAGCGGCCTGTTCCTTGAAAAAGATTCCCATCGCTGAGTAAATACATGTTATTGGTACAGGTGTCCATGGCAAAGGGATAATATTCACCTACGACTAATTTGCCGCAGTTTACGTAGTTGTTGTTGCAGCAGGCGTAGGGATCGTTGGGAGGCTGGCGTTCGTAAGCCTTAAAAACGTATGTGTCGCTTCGGTACACAATTACACCACGGCTGGCCGAAGGAATATACATGCCCGGAACTTCATCTAAATACAGCCATCCTCCAACCGTGTTTAACTCCTGAAAGATGGTTGAGTTGGGATCCAGGGTCAGGTTGATCACAACGTGAGGTATATCGGGGTTCACGTTGTCCTTATTGCAGGAGAAAAACAATCCTGACACAAACAGTAAAATGAACAGTAGCCCTTTGAGTTGATGATTCATGCCTTGGTATTTAATAGGAAACGAATTTACTTCTTTTTTATTTCACATGCATGGCAAATCCGCTCAACCTACTACCTTTGCAGCGAAAATGAAGACTTCGATATTCCATAGGGTTGTATTGGTGATGCTTTTGTCGGGCCTCATGGTGATGCAACAGGGGTGTATTTTTGGTCACCGGACGAGCAAGCAGGTTCGTCAGGCTGAGAAGGAGTCGGACAGGATGGCCAAGGAACAGCAAGCAGAATTCGATAAGGCTTATAAAGACCATGTGAACCGCCAGAGTGAGCTCACCAAGCAGCAGATGAAGGACATGAAGAAGCGGCAGCGGAAAGCCAATAGGAAAAGACAACGCTCATTGTGGGATCGGATTTTTAATAATAGATGTCCCGGCGGAACTATGTGATCCTATTAAATCCCCAGTTGCTCTTTCAATTCTTTCACCCGTGACTTACTTACATTCACTTTGCTTTTGTCCTTTAATATTACCAGATAACTATCCTTACCATATTTTTCCATTTTCTCGATGAGGTTGATGTTGATGATGTGGCTGCGGTGCACACGAACAAAGGAGTCCTCAGGAAGGCTGTTTTCGAGGTAGCTCATGGTATCGTATTTCAGAAACTTACCTTTGTCGGTATGAATTTCCACATAGTCATCTTGGGCTTCAATGCGGTGAATGGTATCTACAGGAATAACGTCGATTTTATTTCCAGTTTTTACAAATAAGCGTTCTACCTTTGAGGTTGCCGTTTCTTTTACTTGCTGGGTGAGTTGTTTTAGCTTTTCCGTTTCCGGGATTTTATTTTGGATTCGATTCAATACCTTATCCACTGCCTCGTTGAAACGTGTTCGTGAAAACGGTTTCATCAGATAATCCACTGCGCTGAGTTCAAAAGCTTTAATGGCGTATTGATCGTAAGCTGTGGTAAATACAATTTCGGGTAACTCATCGAGCAGTTCCAGCATTTCGAATCCGGTAAGTTTGGGCATTTGAATGTCGAGGAATACCAGGTCGGGTTTGGTTTCGTTGATGGTTTTAACTCCCATAAAGCCATCTGAACATTCTCCAATTAATTCAAGATGCGGGTTTTCGCTTAAATAGGCTTTTACCAAGTTGCGTGCTGGTTCTTCATCTTCAACAATTAAAGTGCGTAATTTATTCATGGTGTTGTGTTTTTGGCAGTTTGATGATGGCCCTGAAAACCATTTTTTCTGCGTGGAGTTCAAGGAGATCCTGGCGGTGGTAAATGAGTTGAAGTCGTTTTTTGATGTTCGACAAGCCAATGCCTTCACCTGCCTTTTTAATGGCATCAGGATCGTACTCATTGCTTATTTCGATGGTTACAAATTGCTCAGATTCGGAGCATTTTAACTCCACCAATACTTCTTCGGTGCTGTGGTAAACGCCATGTTTGATGGCGTTTTCGATGAGTGGCTGAAGTATCATATTGGGAATCTGTTGGTTCAGACATCTGTTTGGGATATCAGTGGAGAAGTTGAGTCGTTTGCCAAACCTAATTTTTTCAATATCGAGGTAGCGTTGGAGGTTTTCAAATTCCTGTTTTAGACTGGCTTTTTCATTTTTATCATGGCTCAACGAATACCGGAGGAAGTCAGACAATTTAATTACCATATCCTGAGCCATGTCGGGATTGGTGATGGTTAGCGAGCTAATGGAGTTCAGGCTATTGAACAGGAAGTGTGGATTAATCTGCGATTTGAGCGCATTCAGTTCGGCCTGTTGAACCAGGGTTTGGAGTTCGGTTTCAATTTTTAGTTTTTCCTGCAAATCCTCGTAGTACAACATCAGGTAGTAGTACATGATGAAGAGCAGATAATAGAATACCCCGGTGATGACTCGCCAGGGCATGCTATCATTTAGAAATTGATGGTATGAACTTGCATCTGAAAAGGTGTTGGTCAGGATGAGCCACGAACCACCAATCCAGGCAGAGATTATGATGACGGCGACTACCAAGTGATTGACCATCATATCGAATACGGAGCCGGTTTCCTTAAGGTTAAACCGGATGACATACCATAAATTATATCCTACCAATGCAAACAGCAGGTTGAAGACCATTGAATCCGCAATGCTGATTTTCCAGTTAACATCGTAGAAATAGAAGACAATGAACGCTTGAACAAAAAAGATGCTTAACCAAGCTGAGATGTAAGCAATGAGGTAGTTACGATTTTTTGATAATGGATTGAGCATAGCTTTAAGTTACTTTTGTATAACGGATATATGACCGTAATTCATACAGGGTTAGTAACTTTTTATTTCTAATCCGCCAAAAATAACCATTCCTTTTACCAGGATAAGGTTTTTGTTGTTCAGGTCGGTGGCTCGAACCGGACGTTTGTCTGTAAAGCCACCAAAAATAGAAACCACATCTGATTTCACCTCCCAGGTTTCGGGAACGATAAGCTTTGACCCTCCGAACATGGTAAACACGTCAATGACACAACCATCCGGTGACAGGGATGCTTCGCGCATATTAAATTCGGAACCGCCAAAAATAGCCGTTATACTACCCCCTTTAAAGTTTTGAGATTGAACTTGTTTGATTCCACCTCCCAGGATGGCTACATCATCAATATAATCTGAAACGTTGCCTTCAACGGTTTTTCCTGAAAAGGAGTGTTGGCGGTGCAGGTGGTTGTTTCGGCGGGTCAGGATTACGACTCCGACACCTATCAGAATGGCGGGTAATGCTATTTGTCCTAAGCTGATGTTGTAATCAACAAAGCTTGGAAGCCAGAATATTATACCCAGTCCGATAAGAACCCAGCCGGGAGTTTGACGTTCTTTGGTCGTAATAAGGATGATACCAATACCGATGAGCAAGGTTTTCCAACTAAAAATATAGTAACGTAGTGGCCAGTCGGTAATATTGAAGGTGTCGAGCAGAAGGAGCATACCTGCTACCATAAGCAGTGCCCCTGCGATGATTCTTTTATCAGTTGATCTATTTTCCATGGTAGTATATTTTACACGTTTATGGAGCAAACATAGCGCCATTTTAAGGAGTAGGAAACATTAAATCGGTGAATGGCGGCCTATTCTCGGTAAATGGCTACATATTTATAAAATTTGACTGAGCGGATAAACTACCGACGCAATGAGTGCAATGACTCCGATGGGACGAATGAGGTTGTTCCAGGTATAATTGTGGTTAGCAATGGCCTGAAAAGTGTGGTTCAATGCAGATAGGGTCAAGCTAAGTAAAAAGGTGAAGAGCAAGGTAATATCGGCCCAAACTCCCCAGTCAGAAAAATAAAGCCATCCTGACATGATGGAGACGGATAGAAAAAACAAAGCTGTTTGCATTTGATAGGCGGAATTGGCTCCATAACCTTTGGCTTTTGCCGATGTTTTGCCAAAAAACAATCCTTCGATTGCACTGAATCCCATGATGGGAATCACCAACCAAGGGAGCAGGATGTGAATGATATGTTCGGCAGAACCACCGAAATAATAAGCCAGAAAAAAGCCGATACTAACAGCCGCTACGCGAGTAATTTCAAAAAGTTTGGCAATCATTGCAGAAAGTTTTTGGTAAAACTACTCGTTTATTTCATTATATGCAAGATTTTTAAGCCATTGCGCCTCGCTTCCAACCCAATGATATTCATTAAAAGCATCAGCAACTGCTGATTCATATGCATCAAACGATTGGCTTTTTTTGATTTTTCCGAATACCTTTCCGGGGTTGTTGAAAGCGAAAGCCAGATTCGACCAAAATTCCTTTAGTACGCCGATTGTCTGAGGTCTGTCGTTAAAGAACTTGCGGTACGAAAGGTAAAGGTCCTCCACAAAACGTTTAACTAAAACCTGTTGTTGGGACAGGTCAGGTAGTTCAAGTCCTTTGAGTTTAGCCGGGAGAAAAGGGTCGGTAAGTAAGCCACGGCCAATCATGAGTGTATTGATTTGCGGAAAGGTGATTTTGAATTTTTGGTAATCTTCAACCGAAAAAATATCCCCATTGTATGCAAAGGGAATTTGGAGGTTGTTCAATAACTTTTGAATGGCAGGCCAATTTACTTCGCCACTGTACATTTGTTTTCCCAGGCGGGCATGAACGGTTAATTCACTGATTCGGTGTTCATTGAATATGGGGATAAGTGCATTGATTTCCGATGCATCTTCATATCCCAACCTGCATTTTACTGAGAGGTTCAGGGGGAGTTGAGGAGTGATTTTTTGCAAGATAGATTCAACCAAACCGGGATGAGGCAACATTCCCGAACCCCGTTGTTTGTTGGCCACCCTTGGAAAAGGGCATCCCATGTTCCAATTGATTTCGGTATGTCCTTTTTCGTGACAATGTGTTGCAAATCTGAGCATTTCATCGGCATCTTTACTCAAAATCTGAGGAACTAACTGAATGCGGTTTTGAGCTGTAATTTCCAGTTCTTTGATTTTAGAAGCCACTGCTTTGGATCGAGGTATCTGGGTATAGAAAGGTGTGTAGAGTTTGTCGACGCCCCGAAAATGCCGAACGTACACTTCCCGGTAAGTAAATGTGGTAATTCCCTGAAAAGGAGCCAGGTATATAATGGGAGGAGTACTATACATGGATTATTTATCGTTTGCGAGCAAGTTTAACATTTCCATTTCGAGTAAGCCAATCTGATCCGCTGTTGCTACAAGATTTCCGTTTCGATCGATGAGCGCCAAATGAGGAATGGAGTTTACACCGTAATCCATGACCGTTTGAGCATTCCATGCTTGCGTGTCAATTACATGTAAATAAGGCAGTTGTTGTTCGGTGATTGCCATTTTCCAATCCTCTTTGTTTTGATCGATCGATATTCCCAGTACTTCGAGGCCCTGGTCGTGATATTGATTGTAGAGCCTGACGACGTTGGGGTTTTCTGCTTTACAGAATCCACACCACGAAGCCCAAAAATCCACAATAATCACCTTTCCCTTTAGGTCGGAGAGCGATATGGTGGTACCATCATTTGATTCCAGCGTGAAATCAGGAGCCACCGTTCCGTTTTCGGGTGTTGGATTTGAGTTGTCGTCCTTTTCCTTGCATGAAGATAATATCAGCAATGAGAGCGCCAAGGCCAAGGTCACGAAGATCTTAGTAGTATTCATAGTTATTTTAGTTTGGTGAGTAATAATTAACGTCACCAAATCTGAAATAGTATGCCGAAATTATTATTACCAGCCAAGCAGGTAGGCAAAAATGAGTGGAGCTACAATGGTAGCGTCTGATTCAACGATAAATTTAGGTGTGTTGATATCCAGTTTTCCCCAGGTAATTTTTTCGTTAGGAACGGCACCCGAATAGGAACCATAGCTGGTTGTAGAATCGCTAATTTGGCAGAAATAGCTCCAGAAAGGGGTATCGTGACGTTCCATATCCTGATACAGCATGGGAACAACACAGATGGGGAAGTCGCCGGCAATTCCGCCACCGATTTGGAAAAATCCGATACCATTGTTTTTGGTATTGTCGGTGTACCAATCTGCGAGCCATGTCATGTATTCAATACCTGATTTCATGGTGGAGGGATTAAGCTCACCTTTGATGCAATAGGAAGCAAAAATATTTCCCATGGTAGAATCCTCCCAGCCGGGAACTACGATGGGTAGATTTTTTTCGGCGGCAGCCAACATCCAGCTATTCTTGGGGTCGATTTCGTAATACTGTTCCAGCACTCCTGACAACAGCATTTTGTACATATATTCATGTGGAAAAAAGCGTTCTCCTTTGTCTTGGGCATCTTTCCAGATTTTGTGAATATGTTTTTGAAGTCTTCTGAAAGCTTCTTCTTCAGGGATGCAGGTGTCGGTAACGCGGTTGAGGCCACCTTCCATTAAATCCCACTCTTCCTGTGGGGTAAGGTCGCGGTAGTTGGGTACTCTTTTATAATGCGAATGTGCCACCAGGTTCATGATATCTTCTTCGAGGTTGGCGCCTGTGCATGTAATGATTTGCACTTTATCCTGACGGATCATTTCGGCCAGTGATTTACCCAATTCGGCTGTACTCAT
>JBFHGX010000119.1:0-11740 GCA_041582875.1 Bacteroidales bacterium
GATTCAACGTTAATTGCACTTTTTCTTATTTCAATATTATTCTCAATGGCGTAGTTAATACATTCTTCCAGCGACCACTCGTTCTGAGCCAGCAGGGTGGTGCCCGAGGTGATTAATAATAGCCCAACAATGAGGGTTTGTGTTAATTTATTCATGCCTGTATTTTTTAATGCCTAGTTGTACTACTAAAAATGTGCCACAAATATAAGCCTTTGAAAGTCAGATAGCTGATTAATAAACGATAAATCGTGTATTTTTATGTTGTCCATTGTATGACAGCATATGTTCGATTGTGAACAGTTCAGCAAACCTTTCCGCGAGCTCCATTAGTTGATTAAACGGTATATAGGTAACGCAATAATGGCTGACCTATTTTGGCAAAGATCGTTATTCTGCCAGAATATCCTTATTTTTACCAACTAAATAATTTCGCATGAAAAGTTTTTCACTCGCTTTTGTTTTTCTTCTGTTTTTTCCTGTCATGATGTATACTCAGGACATTGGAGACACCCTTGATGTTATACATTATGGAATTCACATTACCGAAGTGAACTCCAATGAGCAAAAGATAACTGGATATACCGAGTTAACCTTTATAACCAAGCAAGATCAACTTACCCAAGTTCCATTCAATTTACAATCGTTAACCGTTGATTCGGTATTGATTGATGGAGTGCTTTATTTTTTTGATCAAGGTGATAGGGTCATGCACATTCTTTTTTCTAATCCATTGGCGTTAAACGACACCCTCAATGCTTACATCTATTACCATGGAATGCCCTTTCATGAAGATTGGGGGGGCTATCATTTTTCGGGTGATTACACGTTTAACTTGGGAGTGGGTTTTGAATCTATCCCCCATAACCTAGGTAAAACCTGGTTTCCTTGCGTGGATAATTTCACCGACAGGGCAACTTATGATGTATATACCACGCTTGATAGTGAGTTAACTGCCACAGGCGGAGGTGTTTTGGTGGAAACCATTGATCACGGAAACGGAACAACCACCTGGCATTGGCAAATGACACATGAAATACCAACTTATTTGGTATCGGTGGCTACAGGAGCTTACACCCGATATACGGATATTTATCAGGGATTGGAGTCGGGAATTCCCATCGAAATATTCACCCGGCCCTCAGATACCGGGAAAGTAGCGGGTTCATTCGTCAACTTACACCCTATAATGGATTTTTTTGAGTCGCATTTTGGTCCATATCCTTTTGAGAAGGTAGGGTACACATCCACCTCCATTGGTGCTATGGAACATGCCGGCAATGTGGCCTATCCCCATTTTGCCATCAATGGAAATACCTCCTATGAGTCGCTTTACACCCACGAATTGTCACACATGTGGTTTGGTAATCAGGTTACTTGCTCAACAGCGGAAGATATGTGGTTAAATGAAGGTTGGGCTACATTTTGCGAATTGTACTACTTAGAAGACTTGTATTCACATGAGAATTTTTTACAAACCATGCGGACCATGCACCGGGAAGTTTTACTCAAAGCACATGAAATTGATGGCGGTTATTGGGCTTTGAACAATATTCCGCAAAATGTTACCTATGGTAAAACCGCTTATGACAAGGGCGGGACAGTGGTAAACGCTTTAAGGGGTTATTTGGGAGACTCTATTTTCTTCGAAACCGTAAAGGCGTATTTGACACATTTTGCTTATCAATCGGTGTCATCAGAACAGATGCGTGATTTCTTCACTTCTTATACTGGAATTGACATGAATGGCTTTTTTGATGCATGGGTTTTTATGCCCGGAGCGCCTCATTTTTCTATCGATTCAACGCGGATCACGCCCGTGGGAAATCAGTTTAAAGTAGATATTTATCCACAACAAAAATTCAAAGGTGCCGATTTCCTTGCTCAGGATGTGGTTGTTCAGGTGGGTTTTATGGACGAGCATTTTCAATTTGAAACAGATACGATTCATTTTTCAGGTGCTTCGGGTCATAGTGTTAAGCTGATTGATTTTAATCCCACTTCCGTGATGATGGATCCATTTGAAACTGCCTGTGATGCCACCATCGATAATTATGAAATATTTTCTTCACCTCAGGAATACACCTTTCCTGATACCTATTTTAAACTTTATCTGGATGATTGTAATGATTCCTCTTTGTTGCGTGTAACCCATCATTGGGCGGCTCCCGATAGTTTGAAAACACAGGTGGAGGGTTTGAGGTTATCGCCTTATCGTTATTGGCAGACGGAAGGATTATTGAAGGCCGATTTTAATGCCCGGGGGCGTTTTTATTTTAGTCAGGGTGGTTATTTGGATGGCGGTTTGATTGAGTCTGCCAACGATTCGGTGGTGATTTTATTCAGGGAGAATTCGGCTGATGAATGGCATATGGTTTCTCAGGAGTTAATTGGTACCTGGATGATTGGCTATATCTTTGTTGATGATCTTCATCTGGGGGAATATACGCTTGCGGTATGGGATAAAACCATTGTGTCATCACCTGAACCAGAAGGTGTTAAGCAAGCGATACACGTTTTTCCTAATCCTGCAAAGGGACAGGTAAACTTTGTTTTCCCCTGTTCAGGAGCGTACCGATTGATTATGACCAATCAAAGTGGTGCCATTATGGATGAGGTGGTGGTTCAGGGTACACAATCATCATGGAAACCCAAGTATAAACATGTAGGATTGATATTGGTAAACATTTACCAAGGACAAAAATTATTGACCACCAAAAAAGTTATTCTTGAATAACCTGTTTCGAATGAAGTATTTGGCATTATTTATAAGTATAACATTTCTCATGATTGGTTTTGATTTGGTTGCACAGGAAATGATTACTGATCGTTTGATCAAATAGAGAGGTCATTTGCCATACCTAAAAAGGAAGTTTTTAAATTGAAAGAGGATTGTTGTTGGGGACAGTTAATCAATAAATAGCAGTTTGCAAGAGTTTGACCTCATTGAGGCTTATTTCCAGGTGGTTTTCTTTACAAAAAGGGCAGCAATCGTGTGGTTCAGTGAATTCCATATTGCATTCCGGACACTGATAGCGGGTTGTATAGCTTGATCTGCGCAAAAAATTGTCTGATTTTATCACAGCAACAATTCCTGCTATTGGGGTTAACAGCAGACTGATTGAGAGTGTAGTGCCAAAGCCGATTCGCTTATTAAACGAGCAGATGCCAATTACTATTGACAGCAGTACATATCCGATAATTAAACTTTCCAGCATATTTACGTATTATTTTTAATAGATAGCAAAGCCTGTGCCGTTAACGTCAATTGATTGATTGATAGGTTTGTGAATTTGTTATTACTGCTCACAGGATTCAGGGTATCCGTTTTCGTAGATTCTGGACAGGTATTTTCAATAAGAAGATTCTGAATGCAAGGCAGCTTTTACTATTTTTGCCCGCTTGATGAAGACTATATTTTTGCATACACGCTGGCTTTTTGCTTTACTGGCTGCCCTTTTTATTTGTTCATGTAGTTCTGATGTGAATAAGAATACAGAGGTTAATCAGGTTCCTTTTGATTTGAGAGTTGATCTATCCTCTATCGATGATTTGGATAGTCTTGTAATACAAAAGAAAGCAGCCGAATTGGATAAAAAGTTTGAGCATCTTAAAAAAATTACCGGTTTTAACGGGTCGGTTTTATATGCTGAAAAGGGGCATTTGGTTTTTAAGAAAGCCTATGGGAATGCTGATGTACGACATCGGAAAGGGACATTATCTACCAAAGATGCCTTTCAATTGGCTTCGGTTTCAAAAATGTTCAGTGCCATGGCCATCATGATATTGAAAAATGAACGCAAGTTGGATTTTGATGAGGATATCAGGACCTATATTCCTGAATTTCCCTACGAAAATATAACGTGTCGGTTACTGATGACCCATCGTGCCGGTTTACCGCGTTACATGAGTTTGGCACATGAAAATTGGTCGAATAAGCATATTCCGATGAACAACGACGATATGATGGATTTGTTTGTCACCTATGTTCCGGATGTGTATTTTCAGCCTGACCATGGATTCCACTATTGTAACTCTAATTATGCTGTGTTAGCCAATGTGGTTGAGGCGGTTTCAGGTGAACATTTTGAGGACTTTGTGCAGGAAAAGATATTTAGTCCTTTGAAAATGGATAGTTCTTTTGTTTATCAGATGAGAGATGATTCTGCTGTTGGTCTCTATATAGATCAGGGTGTTCCTGGCTATTACCACCGTGGCCGAAGATGGCGTGAAATGGAAAACGATTATCTTAATGGTGTGATGGGCGACAAAAATATTTATACTTCGGTGGAGGATTTGTATAAGTTTGATCGGGCACTTGATCAGTTTACTTTGGTTCCTGATTCGATTTTACAGCAGGCTTTCACAGGAGGTAGTCCTAAGTATTGGAAGCGAAAAGATAACTATGGTTTTGGTTGGCGTATTAAAGATGGGATGGACAGTGTAGCTTATCATTTTGGATGGTGGAAAGGGTTCAGGTCTTTTTACATTCGTGATATGCGTCATCATAAGACATTGATTGTGTTAACCAATAAAGACAAAGGTCCGGGTTCGGCTAATTTTTGGAATATTATAAAGGCAGATACTTTGCCCTTGGGGCTGAAATATGATTTGATGGAGTAGGGGGAGTTTGGAGTTTGAAGTCGGGAGACGGGAGACGGGAGACGGAAGTCGGGAGACGGGTGATGGGAGATGGGAGACGGAAAGTCAACATCTGACCATCCCTTAACCACTAACCCCTAGTTGCTATTCCCTAATTTTATTTTCGATGGCGGTAGTTGAGTAGCCTTCCAGGAAATCCAGTGTTTTAATTTCACCTTTTTTTGCCATAACCACGTCATAGCCTACAATATCTTCGGGTTTGTAATCGCTTCCTTTGACCAATACATCTGGTTGGATGGTTTTGATCAGTTGGTATGGGGTATCTTCATCAAATAAAACAACTGCATCTACAAAAAGCAATGCAGCCATGAGGGTTGTTCGCGATAGTTGATTGGTTATCGGACGGTTACTTCCTTTGTTTAGTCGCTTTACGGAATTGTCAGTATTAACACCCACCACCAGGATGTCGCCCAGGTCCTTGGCTTTTCCTAAATAATCGATATGTCCCAGATGCAATAAGTCGAAACAACCGTTGGTGAAGACAATCTTTTTGTTCTGTAAACGCCACAATGCCAATCTTCTGGTGAGTGAAGGTGCATCCAAAATTTTATTTTGTATAACTTCCGCTTTTTTCATTGAGAGGTTTTTGTTTTTTTGCCATCATGGTCAGATAAAAGTATCCAATTGCTCCAACTGCCACATTGATAAATGTTTGTCCGGCATGGGTAATGGCTGCAAACGATCCGGCAGTGGCTGCATTTATTTTATAAAGTTCAAACAGGATGGCTTTGACTATAAAATGGTAGGCTCCAATTCCTCCCGGAACCGGCGCTACGATTCCCAGACTTCCGATGGACATGATGGTAAGGGCATCGATAAAGTTAAGCTGACTGGTTTCGGGAAACATAAACAAGGGTAGGTAAACCATTCCGGCATAAGCCAGCCAAATAAAAAAAGTATAAACAATGAACAGCCCTTTTTCTTTTAGTTTTACAATGGTTTGGATACCCTCCATCAGTCCGGCTAAGAAACCTACAATTTTTTGATACAAGCTAAATCTGGAAAAATAATCATGATTTTGGTACATAAAAAAGATAAGTCCTCCAAAAAATACGGAAATGGAAAGGGTTAGCAGTCCGATGGCATTGATGTTTACGGATCCTGCATCTGTAACATTTCCGAAAAGTTGTGATAGCAATCCTTGTAGCAGGTCGAATTGAAAAACGATGACCAGAACGATGATGGAAAGCAAGATGACCAAGTCGAACAGTCGTTCTGATATTACCGTTCCGAACAAAGCGTTGAAGGGAACCTTTTCTTTTTTTGATAGAATACCGCAGCGCATAAATTCACCCATCCGGGGCACCGCTGTATTGGCCATATAGCCTACCATAACCGCAAAAAACGTAGTACTCAAACGGGTTTTGTAGCCCATTGAATTAATGAGCAGGTTCCATCGAAGGGCTCTAAAAACGTGGGAAATTAGGGCTACGATGAGTGAAAGAAATAGCCAGGAATATTGGGCATTAAGAATATCGATCCATACTTCGCCCATGTCCACTTTACGAAAGCTGAGGTAGAGCAAAACAAATCCAAAACTGAGAAACAGCAGGTATTGAATGATGTTGTATATTCTTTTGCGCTGGAGGGTTGCCAAATGGATATTATATATGGTTGTTGTTATCCGGGAAAATGATGGCGGGTTTAAAATGTTTGGCTTTTTCAAAGTCCATACTTGCGTAAGATACGATGATCACCAGGTCGCCCGCCATGGCTTTTCTGGCAGCTGCACCATTTAGTGAAATGGTACCTGAGCCCCGTTCACCTTTGATGACATAAGTAGCCAATCGTTCTCCGTTGTTGATGTTGAAAATTTCAACCTTTTCATTTTCAATGAGATTGGCTGCGTCCATCAGGTTTTCATCGATGGCGATACTCCCAACATAGTTGAGATTAGCCATGGTAATGGTAGCTCTGTGGATCTTTGATTTTAGTATTTCGATATTCATGATCAGATGAATAAATTGATAGATAAACCGGCTGCAAAATTATTAAATAATTCGAATATTGTCGATTAATCTCACATTGCCCAGTTTGAGTGCAACAAAAGCGCGGATGCCTTGTTGATCTTTTTTCTTGACAATGGGTTGGAGATGTTGGTCATCAGCGAGTTCGAAATATTCTATTTCAAAGGCTTTTATTTCATTCAATTGTTGGTAGCCCCACGATTGAAGTTCTGCGACATTCAGTTGATTTGCTTTGTTGGCGACTTCCTTAAGTATGCGGTAGATTTCGGGTGCGATGCTGCGCTCTTCCGGGCTCAATCGGGTGTTTCGCGAGCTCATGGCCAGTCCGTCTTTTTCGCGAACAATGGCACAAGGGATGATTGAGATGGGAAAGTGTTGTTGGGTCACCAGTTTCTTGATGATGGCCAGTTGTTGGTAGTCTTTTTCACCGAAGTAGGCTTTATGTGGTTCTGTTATATCGAATAATTTTTTTACCACAATGGCTACGCCATTAAAATGTCCCGGGCGAAAAGCGCCTTCCATAACATGTTCCAGTGGGCCGAAATCAAAGGTTTCTGTTGGAGGTACGGGGTACATTTCCTGTACAGAGGGTGTAAATACAATGTCGCAATTCACTGAGTGGAGCAATTCCAGGTCCTTTTCCAGCACGCGAGGGTATTTGTTTAAATCTTCGGGGTTATTAAACTGAATGGGGTTTACAAAAATACTTACAACCAGCAGGTCATTTTCTTGTTTTGCTTGGCGCATCAGTTGGAGGTGGCCTTCGTGCAGGGCTCCCATGGTAGGAACAAAACCAATAGTTTTGCCTTTTTTTCGTGCAGCGACAACGAATTTATGTGTTTTATTGATGGTTTTAAAAATATGCATGATAAATTATTTTTCGGGTTGAGAGTGCTCTGAAATAATCGTCCAAAGGTCTCGCTCTAAATTTTTATCCGGTGTTTCGACGATACGACCAATTTCGATGCCATTTTTGTACAAAATGAAAGTAGGTACCCGTTCGATGTTGAGGTCGTCGATTTTTACGATAATGGCCGTTTTACTCCGGTCAACGCCAATTGCTTTTACTCTTTTGTCGCTGTAGTTGCAAGCTTTAAGAATCTTGTAAAAGTGAGGTACTTGTTCTTTGCTATCGCCGCACCAGGTTCCTAAAACCACGGTAAACTCTATCTTATCGATTACTGGTGTTAATCGTTCGATGTACTTTTTTTTGGGTTTATACTTTTCAAATTCAGTTTTGAATATTTCACCAAACTCTCCTTTTTCTAATCCTGTAAGGTTGCAATAACCAATCATGACCGGTTTATTGAGTTGCGGATCAATTATTGTTTTGTTAATGGTTTGACCAATAGCTTGAAAACCGAAGCAAATGAGGATGGCCAACAGCCCGTTTTTTATCATCATATTTTTGTTTATTGAAGGGGCAAAATTAGCATAATCCACGGTGTTTGTCAACATTTTACCTAATCGAAGGCCGCAATACCTGTAATATCCATGCCGGTAATCAGCAGGTGAATGTCGTGGGTACCTTCGTAGGTAATTACGGATTCCAGGTTCATCATGTGGCGCATGATGGGGAAGTCGCCGGTAATGCCCATTGCCCCAAGTATTTGTCTGCTTTCGCGTGCAATTTTCAGGGCCATTTCTACATTATTTCGTTTGGCCATTGATATTTGTGCGGGCGTGGCGCGGTTTTCGTTGCGCAGTTTTCCCAATCGCCACACCAACAGTTGTGCTTTGGTAATTTCCGTCAGCATTTCGGCCAGTTTTTTTTGCTGAAGTTGGAAGGATGCAATTGGTTTTCCGAATTGTTTCCGTTGGAGTGCATAGTTTAGCGCAGTGTCGTAGCAGGAAATGGCAGCACCGATTGCTCCCCAGGCGATTCCGTAGCGAGCTGAATTTAAGCACATCAGTGGTCCTTTAAGTCCCGAAATATTGGGCAGTAAATTTTCTTTGGGAACCTTTACATTGTCAAAAACCAACTCTCCAGTAATGGACGCACGCAACGACCATTTATTTGTGGTTTCAGGTGCAGAAAACCCTTCCATGTGCTTTTCTACCAATAGTCCGCGAACGATGTCCTGTTCATCTTTGGCCCAGACCACTGCTACATCAGCAATGGGAGAATTGGTGATCCACATTTTAGCCCCGTTGAGTAAAAAATAATCCCCTTTGTTGGTGATACGTGTGAGCATATTTCCCGGGTCGGAACCATGGTTGGGTTCGGTTAATCCAAAGGCGCCCACCATTTCCCCTGTTGCCAATTTGGGGAGGTACTTTATGCGTTGCTCTTCACTGCCGAAGGCATAAATGGGGTACATCACCAATGAGGACTGTACGGATGCCATGGATCGGATGGCTGAGTCGCCGCGTTCCAATTCTGTCATAATGATACCATAAGTTATTTGGTCCATACCTGTGCCACCGTATTTTTCGGGGATATATGGTCCAAAGGCGCCAATTTCGCCCATTTCACGAATGAGGTGAGCGGGGAATTCATGGCGTTGGGCGTATTCATCAATCACCGGGTTTACAGCCCGGTTGACCCACTCACGAACTGCTGATCGAATGAGGAGGTGCTCTTCGCTTAACAGTTCATCTACAGCGTAATAGTCGGGGGGATTGTACATTTTATCTGGTTTTTATGCTGCGGTAAAAGTACGAAGAATTTTGGGAAAGGTGGAAAGGGTTGGAAAGGTGGGAAAAAAGTAAAATGTTTGAAATTGAACCATGGATCATAACCTCTATGGTTGTTTCTTTTTATACCTTTGAAGAGAATTTAGTTACACACTTTTAAACCAAATAAAGATGAAAAGAGTCATATTTACAGAAAATGCACCGACACCGATAGGGCCTTATAGTCAGGCAATTGAAAACAATGGGATGTTGTATATTTCGGGACAGGTACCTGTGGATGCTGCAGTTGGATCCATTGTTCCCGGTGGAGTTGCTGAGCAGACTGAACAGGTTATGAAGAATATTTTGGCTATTGTAAAAGCTGCAGGTTATGGCAACGATTTAACTAAAATTGTAAAATGCACAATTTATTTGGATGATATGTCATTGTTTGTCCCCATGAATGAGGTTTATGCTACTTATTTTCCTACTGAACCACCTGCGCGTGCTGCGTTTGCTGTAAAAGGCTTACCTTTGGGAGCATTGGTTGAGATTGAGGCCATCGCTATGATGTAAGGGGATGATCCTGGGCATAATTTGTTGAATGCCCTTTGGTCTCAGGGTTAATTTTCTGAGTTGTTTGTCCATCGCGCCTTTTACAATTACAATATTGAGTTTACACCGAGAAGTCTTTTTTGCCACTAAAGCTCAAAAAACACAAAGAATACACAAAGGTAATTTGTTGTTGATTGCTCTTTGTGTACTATAGAGCCTCGGTATTTTCGTGGCAATGGCCATTTGTGCAACTTTTCGGAGTAGGCTCATCTTTAATGTGCCCTAAGGAGTGAAGCGTATAATGCCGATTATGCATTGGAATGCGCTTTAAGTTCGTTTTAAGCCCTCAGCCATAGTTTACGATAGCGGTTGCCTTCCTCATTTGATCCTACCCGCCACCTTTTTATCTCACAATATCAACTCCCTCTGTAGTAAATGAAAGTCCTTGTTGGCCTGAGGTGCCAATCATAACTGCCTGAATAACTGGATGATTAAGGCCGGTGTTGCCACCCCATCTTACTACAAAATTCGCCCCGGCACCTCCTAGCTTGTTTTTTTCTTCGACAATAAATTCAAGCGATTCCATGGGTTTAACTTCCAAGGGAGATGCTAAGTATTTTTTAATCATATCCCCTCTGGAATTATAATAGTCAATATCAAACAAATACAATGTGTCTGTCAGGTCTGTATTTCGAATACTCAATGTAGCTGTAAGTAAAATTCGCTTTGATCCATCTTTATGATAAATGTCCGAATAAATAGGCACATAAACCAGGTGATTTTTATCCGCGTCATCCGAGGAAACACTTGAAACATTGTATTCATGGCTTGGATAATTTACAGGCTCTTTACCCTGGTTATTACATGCCGAGAAAGCCAAAACTGCCCATCCAAATAAAAATATATTTTTCATCTTTTTCTTGTAAAGGTACATAATCTGCAAACATGCAGCGATTCACAGAATCTCTTTTTCAAACCTTGTCCTTGTATGTTATATATGTGTAATACCGATTATGAATTGAAATGAGCTTTAAATTCGCTTCGCTCTTAAAACCTCTTCAATTCTATATCGGCATAATACCTGAATAAGCTGAGAAGCTAACTTCAATCAATAAATGGTATAATACCAATGCTTATTTCAGACTTCGACCTGACGGGTTTTGATCAACCCGGCAGGACAAAAAAAAGAGGCGCTCAAAATTGAGCACCTCTTTTTAATAAGATATGTTGATTTATTAGTCAACCATCATTTTGCGGGTTACTTGGTTTTCGCCGGCAGTAACGGTGTAAAAATAAATTCCGGTTGTCAATTGACTTCCGTCGATGGAAATGGTATGGGTTCCGGCTGTTTTGTAACCATAGTCGTTCATGGCTACTTTTTGTCCGGTAACGGTATAAACTTCCAAACTAACTGGTGAAGATTCATTCAAGGTAACTTGAACAAATGTTTGACCATTGAAAGGGTTAGGATAGTTTTGTGAAATCTCCAATGAAGAAGCAGTATTTTCGTTTACATTTACTGGTAGCGGGCTAACAGGCAAATAAACCAAGTTGTTCAATACAGGGTCGTGGCTAGGAGCGTCGCTGGGTTGCAAACTGTTGCCAGGCATATTATCTGTTTGATACAAAATGTGGTATTTTCCACCAACAACTTGTTGAGCTGCACTTGGGAAAACACATTCGCTAAAGATGTGGAATACATCACCTGTATAGTCGGTAAAAGGACTCCAGTTACCATCACCTTCGGTGAATCTACCCCAGATGTGACGGAAGTTGTTTTCACTGTTATCGAAGCCTACAGAAACAGCTGAATAAAATACCTGAACGATTTTAACACCATTCTCGTCACGTGAAGTCACGATTTGAGGCATGGAAGTTAATGAAGCATAGTAAGTAGCAATACCCACCAAGGTATCTTCACCATTATCTTGTGTCCAAGCAGC
>JBFHGX010000120.1:0-11676 GCA_041582875.1 Bacteroidales bacterium
ACTTCTTTCTCCCACCCACCGTTTAGCTGAGGGAGGCACGACCACGATAGCCTCGTGAACCCACGAGATCCCTTCCCCACCTTCATTATTCGTTATTCAGCGTTCGATATTCGACATTCCCTTCCCTTCCCTTCCCTTCCCACTTCTTTCCCCCACCCACCGTTTAGCTGAGGGAGGCACGACCGCGAGAGCCTCGTGAACCCACGAGATCCCTTCCCCACCTTCATTATTCGTCATTCAGCGTTCGATATTCGACAGTCAATTCCCTTCCCCTTCCAATCATACCAAAAAAAAGCAGCCTATCAGGCTGCTTTCATCAATCACTTATCGTATCAATCAACTATTTTTAAACACCAATCCATCCTCTAGCGCATCCACCAAAATATGCTCGCTGCTGTTTAGCTTACCCGCCAAGATCATCTTCGACAATTCATTCAGTACTTCCCGCTGAATAACTCGTTTCAATGGTCTGGCTCCAAACTGAGGATCAAATCCAATCTCAGCCAACCTATCCGCAGCGCGATCAGTAAAGCTGATTTGAATGTTGTTCTTGGCCAACATTTTTTCAACTCCCTTGAATTGAAGGGTTACAATATCTCTGATCTCTGCTCTGGTGAGCGGTTTAAACATGATAACCTCATCCACACGGTTTAAAAACTCCGGACGAATGGTTTGTTTTAGTAGATCAAATACCTGAACACGTGTTTTCTCTTCAACCTCACCCGCATTGGCATCGGTAAGACCAGCGAAACTTTCCTGAATAAGATGCGAGCCAATGTTGGAGGTCATAATAATGATGGTGTTTTTAAAATCCACCACACGCCCTTTATTGTCGGTAAGTCGTCCATCATCCAGTACTTGAAGCAAAATGTTGAAAACATCGGGATGGGCCTTTTCAATCTCGTCAAGTAGCACTACCGAATAAGGCTTGCGTCGCACTGCCTCAGTAAGCTGACCACTTTCGTCGTATCCTACGTATCCGGGAGGCGCTCCTACCAATCGCGAAACCGAATGCCGTTCCTGATATTCCGACATGTCGATACGCACCATGGCGTTTTCGTTGTTAAACAAGAAGTCAGCCAACGCCTTGGCAAGTTCCGTTTTTCCTACCCCCGTGGTTCCCAGAAAAATGAACGAACCAATGGGGCGCTTCTCGTCCTGAAGGCCGGCTCTGCTTCTTCGAATGGCATCGGCAATGGCCGAAATAGCATCTTCCTGTCCCACCACGCGGGTGTGTAATTCTGCTTCCAAACTCAAAAGCTTTTCACGTTCGCTCTGTAACATCCGGCTAACCGGAATACCCGTCCATTTACTAACAATGTCGGCAATATCTTCAGCTCCCACCTCTTCATTAATCATAGGTTTGTCGCCTTGGATTGCGATCAATTGTACTCTGTAGGCTTCGGTGTCTGCTTCGGCTTGTTGCAATTTACCGTAGCGAATCTCAGCCACACGACCGTAATCACCTTCGCGTTCAGCACGCTCAGCATCCAGTTTGAGGGTTTCAATGTCCGCCTTTTTCATTTGGATTTTGTCTACCAAATCTTTTTCGGCCTGCCAGCGCGCCCGTAAATCAGTGCGAATCTCGTTCAAGTTAGCCAATTCCTGACTGATGACATCCAGCTTAAGCTGATCGTGCTCGCGTTTGATGGCTTCACGCTCAATTTCCAACTGGCGTACACGACGCTCTACTATCTCAAGCTCCTCGGGTAATGAGTTGATTTCAAGTTTAAGTTTTGATGCGGCTTCGTCGATGAGGTCGATGGCCTTGTCGGGAAGAAAACGGTCGGTAATATAGCGCTGCGAAAGTTCCACTGCAGCCACAATGGCTTCATCTTTTATCCTAACCTTGTGGTGACTTTCGTATCTTTCTTTCAGCCCTCTGAGAATAGAAACCGCTGAAAGGGTGTCGGGTTCGTTTACCATAACGATCTGGAACCTGCGCTCCAGCGCTTTGTCTTTTTCAAAGAATTTTTGGTACTCTTTGAGTGTAGTGGCACCAATGGCCCTTAGTTCACCACGAGCCAAAGCAGGCTTTAAGATGTTGGCAGCATCCATGGCTCCTTCCGACTTGCCTGCACCCACGAGGGTGTGGATTTCATCGATAAAAAGAATGATCTCCCCATCCGAATCAATTACTTCCTTCACAACGCTTTTTAAACGCTCTTCAAATTCACCCTTGTACTTGGCGCCGGCTACCAGGGCTCCCATGTCGAGTGAAAATATTAGTTTCGATTTTAAATTTTCGGGCACATCACCATTCACTACACGATGGGCAAGCCCTTCGGCGATGGCTGTTTTACCCACCCCGGGTTCACCAATCAAAATGGGGTTGTTTTTGGTGCGTCGCGACAAAATTTGTAGTACACGACGTATTTCGTCGTCGCGGCCAATCACCGGATCTAATTTGCCCGAGCTGGCCAAATCGTTCAGGTTTTTGCCGTAACGGCTCAGGGCGTTGTATTGATCTTCAGCACTCTGGCTGTTGGCTGTTGCTCCTTTTCGCAATTGCTTGATGGCCTCAATAAGGTCTTTTTTACCTACGTTATTGTCCTTGAGTAAGGTCTGGGCCGTACTTTTTTCATCGAGTAGTGCCAAAAGCAGGTGTTCGATGGAGACAAACTCATCGTTAAACTCCTTTAAGTATTTGCGGGCATTGTTTAATACATGGTTGGTTTCATTCGCTAAATATGGCTCTCCACCACTGACCTTAGGTAGTGAAGTGATAATTTTTTCAACAGCTTGTGAGAATATTGGGTAATTCACGTTCAGCTTCTTCAATAAAAAAGGCGTAACGTTTTCATCCACATCTATTATCCCCTTAAGCAAGTGAATGTTCTCAATCGCCTGATTTTGGAAGTTGCCTGCAACCTCCTGAGCTTTCTGAATCGCTTCCTGCGATTTTATGGTAAACTGATTTAAGTTCATATGTTTAATTTTAACTGGTTTCTAATTTCTATTCTTTTCTCTACTCCAATCTGAAAGCTTCCAACTCCTAACTTTCGTCTTCTGCCTTCCAACTTCGGCCTTCCGACTTCTGACTCCCGTCTTCTGACTCCCGTCTTCTGCCTTCCGTCTCCCGTCTCCCCACTTCCTCTTCAATTCCAAAACCAAACCCGAAAAAAATCGCATTTCGGAAAATATGGCGCAAAATTTTTCACGAACTGACAAAATGACTGATTATTAACTTGTTATTCAAAAAATAAAATCTCCGAAAGGGCGTTTATGCATTATTATTAACTTCATATGATGTCAATTAAGTAGCTAATTTATCAATAAATATATGACAAAAAAGACTTTGGTGCTTGGTGGTAGTTTAAAATCTGAGCGCTATTCAAATAAAGCCATTCGGCAGTTGGTGGCCTATGGTCATCCTGTTGTTTCTATCGGACTAAAAATGGGTAAAGTAGGGGAGGTGCCCATTCAAACAGGGATGCCTGACTATACCGACATTCATACGGTAACCATTTATCTTAACCCTCAAAATCAGCTCCCTTATTACGATTACTTATTGGGTTTATCCCCTAAAAGAATTGTTTTTAATCCGGGAACGGAAAACAACGAACTGGCTCAACTTTGTATCGCTACAGGTATTGAAGTAGTGGAAGATTGTACGTTGGTTATGCTCAATATGCGAAACTACTAGCCGTAAATCCGTGTGACCTGATGACATATTTTACTACCTTTGCACAGCATTTTAAAACCATAGGTTATTTCGTATGACGCTTAAAAATAGCATACACAAATTGGCTTCCCTGTTGTTCGTGATTCCTTTGCTGATGATGGGCTATACGGCCAAATCGCAGGAAGCATGCGATATCCAGGTAATCGGAACCAGCTTACCCGTATGTCCGGGAAGTTTTTTTCAGTTAGCGGTGGAGGATGCTCCCAATCGAACTTACAACTGGCAAATACAGGAAGGAACGGGCTTTGTAACTGTGGGTGACGAGTCTATTTTAGATTTGGAACTACAGGATTCATCTGTATTCCAGGTGATTGTTGTCGATACTCTGGCCATGGATACCCTCTGTTTTGGAGAACCCTTGGGTATTGGTGTTAGGCCTCCCATTGTGGTCGATTTTATTCAACGTGATTCTATTTGTAGTACGGCTGATAATGCCCAGGTGCTTGCCGTTGCCGGAGATGCTTTTGAGGCTGATGATTACCATTACCTTTGGGAAGTGGATGGAATTGATGGTGCAGCCATTAATCCTACCGATTCGGCTGAGGTATGGGGATTGAAGGCCCGTTTGAACTACTCCATTTTAGTTACCGATCCCTACGGATGTCGCGAACGTGCTACTTACAAAACTTTTTCGTTTCCTAACCTGGTTATTGAAATTTATACCGAACCCAACGATACGGTTTATTTACAGAATCCAACGGTTACTTTTTCGTATGCCAACCTGTCCGCCGATAGCATTAATCTCGATCCTGATGGAACCTTCTGGGAAATCTTTGAAGGAGATACTATTTACGAGTCAAAATTGCAGGAGCCTACCTACAAATACAACAGTACAGGTGAGTTTATTACCTATTTGCATGTGCGAAGCGATGAAGGTTGCGACACCATTTATACTTCTACAGTGATCGTGAAACCGATAGAGCTCTATATTCCCAATGTGATCACTCCCGGCGAAGGCGATTCGAATAATACCTTTACTATTACTACACAGGAACTTATTGATAATAAAATGGTAGATACTGAAACGTTGAGTCGCTTTTATGAAAGATCGCGTTTGGTGATATTTAACCGTTTGGGACGAAAACTGTTCGAGTCGAACAATTATGACAATAAATGGGATGGCGATAATTTGCCCGATGGTGTGTACTATTACGTGCTTGAGTGCCATGGGGCAAAAAGTACGGATGTATTTAAAGGATCATTAACCATAATTAGAGCTAATTAATACCATGAATGTTTTGAGAAATATCTTGAGCCTGTTGCTAATTGTATTTACATTGGCTTCGTGTGCTGATGCAGGATCAAAAAAGTTGAGTACCGATTTGGTAAATAATACCAGTTCAGCCGATAAATCGACTACAATGGATGCTCCACAAATTAAATTTGATGAAACTGAGCATGACTTTGGTCGAATTATTCAAGGCGAACGGGTGATCTATCGGTTTAAATTTACAAATACCGGAAATTCCGATTTGCTGATTACCAAAGTGAATAGTAGTTGTGGTTGTACGGTCGGAAAATATCCTAAAACGCCTATTGCCCCCGGAAAGAGCGATTACGTGGAAGCTTCTTTCGATAGCAACGGCCGTAAAGGAATGCAAAATAAAACCATTACCGTGTTAACCAATACACAACCCAATTTGTCAACCTTGCGTATTAAGGCCGAAATAGTGATGCCTGAAAAAAATTAAACTAAATAAATTATTCCTATGAATCAAATGCTTATCCTTTTACAGGCAGATGCCGGCGGCGAAAATAGCTGGATGTCGATGTTGCCTTTGTTTGCCATCTTGGTGGTGTTCTATTTTTTCTTTATTCGTCCTCAGACGAAAAAAGCCAAAGAACAGAAGAAATTTAGAGAAGCCTTGCAAAAAGGTCAAAAGGTAGTTACCATTGGCGGTGTCCATGGTAAAATTACGGAAGTAAACGAATCTACGGTTGTCCTCGATATTAGTGGAGGTCAGGTAAAAATAACAGTTGAGAAATCAGCAATTGTACTTAATCCAGCTGAAGTAGGCCAAACAAAGTAGGTTTAGGTGGTTTTGTAACCAAATAGAAGTCCCGGAGTATGATGATTTATTCAGACTCCGGTTTTTTATATGAAGGCACAAAATAAAAATAGGGCTTTACAGGAGCAGGTGGCCGAACGTTTTGGTTTTTTAAAGAAAATTAAACGCGATCACCTTATCTTCTTTTTATGTCTGGTTATCGCCAGCCTTTTCTGGTTTATGATCAAACTGTCGGATGTGTATAGGGTGACCTATGTTTTTCGTGTAGAATACAGTCATGTGCCTGTTGATAAACGAATGACTCAACTTATCGATAGTACACTAACCGTTGATGTTACTGCCAGGGGATTTGCCTTGCTCGATATGGGATTTGGACGTGAGAATGTACCATTACTCATCGACCTGAGCAACTATCAGCTTATCTCCGATAAAGGAAATGAGTATTACATTTTTACCCAAGAGTTACGTAACCGTTTGGCTGAAAAGCTGAGCGTTGATGAATCTAATATTATCCTTTCTGAAAATCGGTTGTCATTTATTCTGGAGGCTTTGAGTAAGAAAAAAGTGCCTGTAGTGGCTCGGTATAATGTGAAGTTTAAAGACCAATTTGGTGCCTACATGCATAGCAAAGTTTTTCCTGAGACGGTTGAGGTTTATGGCCCGGCTTCGGCATTGGACACACTAACTCAAATTAAAACAAATAAAGTCGAACTTGCTGATGTGGATAGTGACATCAGCATCAATCTGAGCCTTGAAAATCCAGCACCACATTTGTTGAGTTTTAATGTTTATTCGGTGAGGCTCCAAGAAGAGGTGGTTCGGTTTACTGAATCATCTGTAAATGTACCCGTTGCTATAAATTTCAACGATTTGGTTATACGTTCGTTTCCTTCAACGGTAAAAGTGATTTATAAAGTGGCACAAAAGGATTTTAATATGGTGCAATCTGGTCAGTTTAGTGTGGTTGCTGATTTTGCAGGGGTTAATTTAAAGGAGGCTAAGAAAGTGCATTTGATGTTGGAACGAATGCCTGCAAATGTGTCAAATGTTCGTATTGTTCCTGCCGATGTTGAATTTCTAATTGTGAAGTAGTTGTGAATCGCATCGGGCTCACCGGAAATATAGGTAGTGGTAAATCAACTGTAGCCCGCATTTTTGAAGCATTGGATGTTCCGGTGTTTTATTCTGATCTGGTTGCCAGGCAAATGTATTCGCTTCCTGAAGTTGTCGAAAAACTTACAGCTTTTTTTCCAGAGGCTAACCTTTATTCTGGTGGGAAATTTCAAAAAGCGATTTTAGCAAATTTAATTTTTTCCAATCCGCAGGCTCTTCAACAAGTCAATCAACTTATACATCCCTTGGTGGAGGAGGAGTTTGTTGTTTGGTCCGTCAAACATACGCATCGTCCTTATGTCTTGCAAGAAAGTGCCATCCTGTTCGAAAATCACCTTCAACAACGCTATAATGCCATCATCCTGGTAACAGCTCCTGAGTCTTTAAGGGTGCAAAGGGTAACACTTCGTGATGATTCTTCCCCCGAATCTGTGAAAGCTCGCATTAGCAATCAAATGCCCGAAACAGAAAAACAAAAACTATCAGATTATATCATCAATAACGATGGCCATCAAATGCTTATCCCACAAGTAGTGGAGCTTCATCAAAAACTAACTCAGCTCCGCTTCAAGCCTCCACGCTTGAATTAATAACCTCCCAACCAATACTACGGTGCGCTGCACCTCAAGACAAATCACATTTGTTTTTCTGTAAATATAATGGTGCGTTGCACCTTTTTCAATGTCAATAGACAGAAACTTAGCCCTGCTATAAGCGTCTATGCTTGACTTTATAAACCCTCATACCCTGCATCAAGCGTCCAGGCTTGAATTTCCAAACCCTCTGCTTCAAGCGTCCACGCTTGAATATCCATACAAATAGCCTCTCTAACCAAAACATCATCACCTAAATCACCTCATTGTCTCACCACCTTTTCAATAAAAGGCCAGTAAACAACAACTTACCACCTTCCACAAAAAAAGCCCGTATCGATAACGATACAGGCTTGCAACCGAATACAAGTTATTTCTTCTAATTCGTAGGACTATAAATATTTTCATCATTTCGGTAACCCGAAAGGTCTTCGTACCAATCATCATACAGCACCCCACCTGATTCAGCCCAGTCAGCAAAGAAATTATAGGCATCAATAATTTGAACCTGCTCAACGGGATAATCAAATGCTACGGGGATATCAATGGCCCATGGTAGGTTGTTAACGCTCTGGTAATACTTGCCTGTGGCAGGATCGCTATCATCAGCCCATGTTCCAAACAACGCAACATCAGCCAAATCCGTTGGCTCTTCACCAGCCAAATGTACTTCAGTACCACGATTTTCATCTACCACAATAAAAGGATTGTATGGAGCAACGCGATTGCTTACCACTCGTGTAGAGGTGTTGGGGTTAAATACAACATGAATTTGATAAAACTGAGGCTCAACGTAAGGCATATCAGGTACGGTATTAATAAAACCGGTACCCGATGAGCCAATCATGTTAAAGGCATTGTCGAAAAACATAATCACTGTATTGCTTTGGTTTTCCTCAGTTCCATTGTCGGCAATATTTAAATAGTCTTCTGTAAATTGTTGTCCGGTAACTGACTGTACATTAGTGGGGTCTCCTTCAATCATGATACCAAAACCATTAATTAAACTGGCTCCAACAGCACGAACACTATAATCAGTGTAAAATTCAACCAATCCGTTATCAGAATTTAATACTGATTTATATTGATAATCAAGTACGAGATCATTAAAATCGTAATCTCCTTTTCCTGGCCATAAATCTTCAAATGCAAAAGTTCCCCAATCGGTTTCGTTGGGATAGTATACGTTGAATGCGCGGGTTGGGTCGTTTGGATAATCATCCAGGTCGTCATCAACACCATCGTTGTCGGCATCGGTTACAGGGCCTGTTACCACTACATTATCAAAATACATGCTACTGAACGTTGTGTAATCGTTTGTCCAGATAAGTACCTGACATTTTGTGGTTCCCTGAGGCATTGTGGCTGCAATCATTTTATTTGTCCAACTGGTGGGCACATACGTCATAAAAATATTGTAATAGTTCAAGGCTGAACCATTGCTGTTAAGCGGAATCAAATACAACCAGGCATAATTGGTGCCGCTATTTCCTACACGTTTTAAGTCCGCGCTAAAAGTAATCAGGTCGCCAGGAGCTGCATCAATGAGTTGAGAAACTCCACCATAAAAACTGGTATTTGTATTATGTGTTCTAACATACCCGTTTGATCCGTCCTGGGCCCATTCCATGTAACCTCGGTTGGCATCTTTCGAAAACCACCATTTTCCATCTACGGTTTCTATATCCGACCATCTGTTAATATAACCGAAATTATTGTCGCTAAAATCGCCATTGGCAATTATGTTGGTTACTACTTTGGCATTTTGTGCCCGGTGAATATTTAAATGATTTACCGGTGCCGACTTCAGCGTGGGTGGCAATGAGTCAGGAGGTAAATTGCCATAATCTCCACCAAAGTCAATTATAACTCCACCTTCTTTAAGGGTTGAGGTTGTTTCAATTGGAACTAACACATTGCCTGCCAATGTTGTAACGTAAACTTCTGTCAATGTGGAGGGAACAACGATGGTGCCACTGTATGACCCATTTGCGTCAAAACTTCCTGAGGTAATCAGCTTTCCGCCTTCAGTCGGATCTGCCGAATGCACGTCAAAGCGGCTTCGCATTTCGTTGAAGTCAACGGTACCTGGCATCATGATGGATAACGATACCTCTTTGGTGGTCTCAAATGCAAATCCATCAGGTATCACCAAGTCATCCATGGTTTTTTGTGGGTCAGCGGGGGAGTCAGTGGTTTTACACGACTGTAACCCTAAAGTCCCTAAAAAAATGATCGAAATTAAAAGGGTAAAATATGTCCTCATAGCAAATTGTGTTAAGTTTGTATTGGTTATTCCAATAATAATACCAAAAATACAACATTATGCTAATGGTTTGACCAATAATTGTTTAAAATTGTTCAGAATAATAATGTTTCCCAAATTGGGAAGTTTTACTTAATAATTGGTTCATATGGAGAATATTACACCTGGTATTGGTTCAAGAGTAGTCCACCCTGAGTTTGGCAATGGAGTCGTTATTCAGGTTTATAGCGACAGTTTTGAAATTACATTCATGGATTATGGGGTGAAAACAGTCACCAAATCGTACGATAAATTGAGGGTGATTGATCATCACGGAAGTGAAACCGATTTGGTGAGTTACGAAAAAGTGGAACGGGTGTTCCGTAAAATGCTGACCTCCATTACTGATATTCAGCACCCGGTTTATTTGGGTGATAAGTGGAAAGGTGGTAAGCTTATTTTAAAACCCGGTAACGATGCCCTCAAAGAGAAAGAAATGCCCATTGATATTTTCTTTCACAAAATTGTGATGGTACGCGATCGCTTACGCGTGATGGAACAACGCATCAATGCTTCTAAAGGACTTGATGATGAAGATAAGGTGAGCCTGCAACAGTATATTACCCGTATCTATGGTAGCCTGACGAGCTTTAATGTGCTTTTTGCTGAAAAAGAAGATTATTTTACCGGAGAAAAATCTACCTAATGATGCGTCCTGTATATCTTATCGGATTTATGGGGGTCGGTAAAACTACTTTGGGGAAAAAGCTGGCATCGCACATGGAATTGGAGTTTATCGATTTGGATATGATGTTTGAACACAGGTATCGGCTTACTGTTCAGGCTTTTTTTGCCAAATATGGCGAACTCTTGTTCAGGAAGTTTGAGCAAGAACTGCTGAAGACTACTTTTAGCATGACCAATTGTATCATTTCAACGGGTGGAGGAACACCGTGTTATGCAAGTTCAATGGAAGATATGTGTGCACATGGTCTGACGGTGTATATGCAGATGCCACCTGCTGCCTTGTTAAGCAGGTTGGTGAACGCCAAACGTCAGCGACCCTTGTTGGAAGGGAAATCTAAAGAGCAATTGGCAAACTTTGTTGAGGATAAGTTACGCGAACGCCTGCCTTATTATAGCCGCGCCCATTTGCATGTAAATGCAATTAGTCTGAATATCAGTGTATTGTCTGATAAAATAAGAGTCTGTGCTGCTGAGATGAATATCCGTTGATAGGTTAGTTTGGTTGCTTATCATCCAATTGGTTTAATATCTCCCAAACCCTATCTATATCGGCCTCCGGTACTTGAAGTTCCGCAACAAAATTTACCATGTGACTCATAATCTGTGTCGTATACTCATTCTTCAAATAGCATGCTATTCCTTCCGATTCTAACCTGCTTTTCAATACGAATAAGTCTGAAACTACATGTGATTCTTTGATTGTTATTAACTTCATTGCTCTCTTAAAAGGATTGTTGGATCTATGCTTCCAAAAAATCTCTCGAAGATTCAAAAACATTTTCCAACTGACTCATGTTTACGTAGAAAAACTCAAATATAAGCGGCCAGTGTTCCCGGTTCATGGTGGTTAAACCATGTTTTTCAATGGATAAAACGGCTGTTTCTGCAGTTGGGGTGTCAAAATTCCAAACAATGGGCTCTTGTATTACTTTTTCGAAATCGTCCTTAAGAAAACGTAGTTTACTTGCGCAATTTTGTCGTGCTTCAGGAAATTTCTCTACCAGATCTAGATGTACGCCAACCATTTTTCTTTCTGCACTAAACCTAAAGCGATACCCCCGGATTCCGGCCTTGTTAAGCAACCAGCGTTCACGCATATTCAATCGCTTACGCTTGGTTGTCGACCATTTTCCGAAGGTAGTCCAAAAGGCTTTGTTTAACTGTTTAGCTTCTTCGCGACCATACATGGGAATTATCTTTTTTCCAACAATACGATGTTCTCCACATGCTGGGTTTGAGGAAACATATCCACAGGCTGTGCTTTTACAGCTTTGTATTTTTTGC
>JBFHGX010000121.1:0-11595 GCA_041582875.1 Bacteroidales bacterium
TACGGCTCCGGGATAGGCCCGGTAAAAATTGGTTGTATCGTCGAGCCAAGCAAATACCGTGCTGGCTTTCTTGGCCATTACATTGCCATTTAGCCCGTAGTTAAGTCCTTTTATTTTTTTTGATCGCCTTCTGAAATTAAAGTTGATACGGGCTTTTCTGTTTTCCATTTGTTGGTCACTGATAGGCACAGTATCGATAACCAAAGGACCCGGATGCGGAGCTCCCAAATAACTTTTGTCGGCCGAAAACATGCCACCCACTACTAAATCGGTTTGACCATTGCCCAATTGTTGGGAGTGCAGAAAACTCGCTCCACTGGCATAGTTCATTCCCGTCCACCATTGTTCCGCAGGTGCGGATGGTTTCGACATCCAGCCACTGTAGAGTTTGATTTTTGTTTTGGGCTGTATGTCAGGGTAATTGGTGCGAATGTATATGGCTCCGCTCAGGGCAGATGAACCCGAAAGTACCGATGAAGCTCCTTTAACCACTTCAATTTGCTTGATGTTTTCCACCGGAATTAACGACCAGTCGGGTTTGCCGGCATCTCCCGCTACTACCGGAAGATTGTCAACAAATACAGCCACTTTGCTTCCAACCCCAAAGGTAAATCCACTGCCACCACGAATTTGCGGCTCTTCATCCAGGATGGTTAACCCCGGAACCATATCGAGGATGGTTTCCACGGAAGTGGTATTGCGTGCATCAATCAAGCGTGGTTTAATTACCTCAATGGATACCGTTTGATCTTCCAGGCGTTTATCAAAACGCCCCGCCCTAACAACTACTTCGTCGAATTGAGTACTAAAGGGTTCCATCTCAATAATCAGGAAAGGAACGGCTTCATCTCCTACTTTTAGATCGATGGTTTTTGTTTTCATTCCCGTAAAGGAAGCAACAAACTGGTAATTACCGGGTTCGATGGAGATGGCAAAGTATCCATTGAAGTCGCTCACCGTGCCAATACTCATGTCTTTTTTAAGGTAGATATTGGCTCCAACCAGCGATTCTTTGGTAGACTGATCGATAATGCGGCCACTAAGAACTTGGTTTTGTTGCCCCAATACCGCAACTGAAATATGCAAGAAGATTAGGGCTGCAATTAAATTTGCAGATGAAGTAAGCCATTGGCAAAGGTGGTTGCGAATAGAGGTGAAAGTTTGTGTATTCATTCGAACCAACATGATAGTCAATGTTATTGAAGAATGATTTTTTGTGTTTCTATCAGGTTATCCTGTTGCAGGACAACCATGTATACACCTTTGGGGAGCTGGTTAACGGTGAAACTTACCCTGCTAAAAGCAGTAATGTTTTCTGAAAAAAACTTTTTGCCGTTCATGTCAACTAATGCGATGGTTGCATTTTGTCCCGGAATATTTCCTGTTTCAACCTGTAGCAGGTTGTTGTCTTGATAAGCGTGGAAATGATTGACTTGCGTTTCATTAACACCGTGTGGATTGTAAACAAAGGCAAGGTCATCAAACCAGACTTCACTACCTAAAACGGCATCGTAGCCATTTCCAGAGGTGAGAATCGAAAGAAAATAATCAGGATTTTCATCAGACACATATTCAAAAGCAATGGCAAATCGTGTCCATGTATTGATTTGTTGTTGTGGGAGTTCTTTGTAAGCCACAGCAATCAGGTTGGTTTCGTCTCCCGGTAGGGCGAGGTAGCCTTTGTGCAGGGCAAATTTTACGGTGGCAAAATCGCCTGTTGCCGGAGCACATTTGTACCAACCTGCAACACTGTCAGGTCGTTGAGTGAAGGCGGTGTGATACCGGTCGTCGTCCAAATTCGTGAATACATACCCATCCGTAATGGGTAAGGCTGAGTGAGTTTGCCCATTGGTCATGGTACCCGTAGCCACTATTCCAAAAGTGGCCACATTGAACAAGTGCAGACTATAATTTCCTGAATGTGCATCGGTACTTTTTCCCCAAATGACAGGAGCACTTGGATTTAATAGTTCATTATCGCTGGTTTTTACCGAGCTCCAATGGGTAGGCTCATCGGTGCCAATGCCTACATCTTCCCAATCTTCGAAACCGGGGTTATTTATTTGTTGTTGAGCCATTAAGCTCAGTCCGGTAAATAGGACGATGGCCATTAAGAGTAACTTTTGTTTCATTTTAGTAAGGGTTGAAGATCAATCATGAACAGAACAATTAGCAGGAATTATCCATTCCTTGACATAGGCAAAGCTAGTGTTTTTTTTATTGCCTTCATTTAACATGATATATGTGGTTTTTATGGCAAGCATAAAAAAAAGGCCGAAATCATGATCCCGGCCTTGAATGTACATATTTGATTTTTTAAAACATATAGGAAAGACCAATGTTGATACCAAGCCATGAATAGGATTCTTCGGTTTTGGTCTTGGCTGCCCAATTGTATTTAAAGTTAAGGTTAAGTCCGGTATTCCCACTACCCAAATAAGTGATAATTCCAAGTTCAGGAGCAGCACCAAAATGCCAATCTTTACCTTGTGTGTAGTAAATTCCCATAAAATCGCGCGACTCAATGTAATAGGTTCCAACACCTACTCCAAAATAAGGAATAACCGAACCTTGTGAGAAATAATAATGCGAAGTAACCATAATTGGCATCACATTGAGGTAATGACGTTGGTAGCCATATACAGTTCCTGTTGTGCCAATCTCTTCAGAAGTCCAGTTGTTATTTTCGTAAAAAACATTCCAACCAGCAATACCTCCAACAGTAATTTGATCTGTCACATAACCTCGACCTTCAATGGTAAATCCTCTAAAGGAAGGTTGACTTACAAAATCAGTAGTAGATCCCATGGGGAAACCCATATTCCAATCAAAGTTCCAGATGCCTCCACCTTGAGCAAACGAAGTGGATCCAATCAGCATAATGAAGGAGACCAAAAGTATATTTTTTAATTTTTTCATGGTTTTTTCTTTTTGATGTTGGAGATTAGTTAGCGTTTGTTTGAATATAAGGCGACTGTTTGAAAGCCTGGTCGATGGTTGAGGTAATACGGCTTGTGGTATTGCTCGACAAAACTCCATTTACGCCAGCTGTCCAGTAAACAGGATTGATGGTGTCACCCTTAATAACTCTAATATCTTCTGGATTAAACATTTCCATGCGCAATGTTCCTGTGGTGTAACTTGAATAGTAAGGGACGGGAGGATAATAGCCAGGATATCCCCAACCATACCCCGGATAACCCCAACCCCAGCCATAACCCGGGTAAGGATACCAATAGTAAACGCTAATGTTTTTGGTAACGATTCCACTGGCCACAATAACCAATTCGGGTGTTTGGTTGAGGTTTTCTTCTGTAACTCTTGTGTAACCGCGATTTTCCATGTTTCTGGCAATGTCACTTAAAATTAATGACTGATTTTTGATGGGTTCAGCATCTTTCGTAGTATCGATGTTGTATACCGTATCCGGCATATAATAAGTGCTGTAGTTTTTAAACATATCATGTACTGAGTCATAATAATTGGTATACACTACGTCTGTTTCTGTTGCGCTCAGGGTGTCATCTGGATAACACGATTCCAACAATGACAAACCCAATATCAAGGCAGTAAACATCAACAATTGGCTAGCAATATTTTTTCTTTTCATAAATTTGGAATATTAAATTAGAATTATTTTAAATAGCAAAGGTAGGCAAATCTTCAATTTTTCAAAAATAATTCTGTTTTTGTTTTTGATTTAAAGACTTGCGTCCTCAGTTTTTTGTTTTTTATTGAAATTCAGGGTGATTCCCAGATAAACGTTAAAACCAAAATAGTATATATTCATATTGTTCTTTAGTGGTCCTTGCAAAATACGGTTATCCTCCGGATTGTACTCTTCCGGATCGCTGTAATTGGCGACTTGTTGAAGATTCTTGGCGTAGCCAAACGACAATTCTCCGCCCGCAATCAGTTGGTATTTTTGAAAAGCATAAAATTGGAATCCTGCGTTGTAATGGTAGATGTCAAAATCGGTGGTGTTGATTTTGTTCATGGAGGATAATTCCCCATAGTCAACGTTTTTCACATTATTGAAATCAGTTCTGAATCCATTCATAAAGAGGAGGTGATCATTAAGTACCCATCTGTACGCAACAGCAAAATTAAGAACAGCCTTTGAGGCATCAGCCACCGATAGCCAATCTTTGTTTTCGAGCCTGTCGTATACAATACTTGAGGTGATGTCGGTTCTAATGGGAGCCTCAATCATGCGATATGGATTGATCTTGGCAAAGTATTCCATGGTGAAGTAGAGCCGTTTTTTGTCTTTCTCCACATCGAAAATAAATCCGAAAGAAACCGACCATGGATATTTAATTTGAGTTTTTAAATCTGGTCCTACAAGCCCATTGGTTACCACATAGCCATGGAGTAATTCACCAGTTTCAGGATTGGTAATGTCGCTTACGCGAAAAGTCCGTAAAGCTTGTTTTTTAGTTGAGAAAAGAGAGAGTGATTGCGTAGTAATGTTCAGCCCAAACCGCCATCTGTTGGCAAGATAAGAAAGACCCACCTTGCCAATCAGTCTTAGGTTGTTGTATCTATACGATTCGGTATAACTGCCTTCGGCGACGATGGATGGATTGGGCACGGTATCAACCCAAATGGTGTCAGTGGGGGAGAAGGCTACTGCGGAGTTTTCATTTTTGTAGTTGAGTTGCGCGATGGAGGAGAAAATACTTGCTCCAATTTTAAATCGTTCCGAAATGTCATATGAAACGGCTAACCCAATCCAGTTGTCGGTATAGTTTAGTTGATAGTCGTAGGAGGTGCTGTAGTTTTCCTTGCCGGGTACATTTTGAAGGATGTCAAGTTCTCTTGAGTTATAATAATCCAGATCGATGGTTTCTTTTAGCCTCGTCATGCTTGTCAGGGCAAAGCTAAACTTGCTGTTCTCTTTACGAAAACTGTACGATAAAAACTGAGGTAACACGTTGAAATTAAATCCAGAAAGGTTAATGTTGTCGCCCAAAACATTTCGATAGGAGTACACTCCCCATGAAAACAGGCTGGCTGCAAAAGACAAGTTTGATCCTTTTTTGATTTCTGATATGGTGGCAGGATTAAAGTAGATGGAGGCATTGCCTGCATCGCCAGCCACAACTGCACCTGATAGTAACGAGGACTGTGAGTTAAAGTTTAGCGTCCAATAATGGTTCATTAACTGTGCTTTCGCTGAGTTGAAACCAATTAAAAAGACAATAAAAACTATGGTGCGAAGGATATCTGTATATTTCATTGGCCGGTTCTTTTGACCAAAGTAACAAAAATGCAGATTGTTTTTTTAAATGGAGTTGAAAAAAGGGAAGAATAGATTGTTTTTAATGCGTTATATACACGAAAAACCCCTTGCATGAAAAAGCCTCAAATTAATGAGGCTTTTTTCAAACTTAAATTTTCCAGAAATCCTGTTATTCGATTCCGGAGAAATATTTCATAAACTGAACACGTTCCCAAGCCGCAGGATTTTTTGAGTTTTCGACACTCATTTTTCCAATAAATTCATCAAGGTTTTTGAACTCTTTGCGTTCCATCCAGCTATTTAATTCGTCGAGCATGATGCCGATTTCTTTAAATCCCTTTTTGTAAAGAACAGAAGCTATTTGCACGGCTTTGGCTCCGGCCAGTAATTGTTTGATTACGGCAGATCCATCATGAATTCCGGTTGATGCAGCAATATCGCAGTGTACGCTTTCTGATACCATGGCTACCCAACGCAAGGATAAAGGTAAGTCGGAAGGGGAACTGAACACGTTTGAGTTTTTAACTTCCATGTGTTCAATATCAATATCAGGTGAGAAAAACCGATTAAACAATACCAATCCTTTAATGCCTGTCCAGCTTAAGGTTACCAACGATTTTGCGAGCGATGAAAAATAATAGCTCAACTTAAGGGCTACAGGTATTTTAACAAGAGAGGTAATTCTGTTGGCGATATCCAGATATACTTTTTCGTTGTCTAGGCCGCTTTTTTCCAAGTCAGAGGGAAGTACAAAGATGTTAAGTTCCAAAGCATCTGCTCCGGCTAACTCAATACGTTTGGCAAAATCCATCCAATCGTTATTCGAAATGCAATTGATGGAGGCAATTACCGGAATGCTCACCGATTTCTTACAGTCCTTGATTAAATTAAGGTAGGTATTGATGTCATTTTCTTTGCTGTAGTTGTGGATGTAATCCTGAGCCTCGGGATAGTAATTAGCAAAGTCGCCTTCGTCAAATGTTTTGCTTGAAGCCACGTTGATTTGTTCTTCAAACAGCGATTTTAATACTACAGCAGCAGCGCCGTTTTTCTCCAGTTCGATAACATTATCTACTGAGTTTGTTAATCCTGAGCTGCCTACAATTATTGGGTTTTTAAGCTTTAACCCCATGTATGTTGTTTCCAGACTAATCATATTTCGAGACTTTTAAATGCAAGTATTTTCTAAAGGGTAAAAATAGTAACTTATACACTTCATTTTTCAGCTGTAGAAAATTAAAATCAATTCTAAATAATGTTTACCGTCTGAAAATCGAATTTTTAGGGTGAGAACAATGATCTTTCACTAAATTTGCAATAAAAAGTGAGTTGAAAAGAATTTTAATCATTCAAACAGCCTCGTTGGGCGATGTGGTATTGTGCACCCCGCTTATTGAAAAATTGCATCATTTTTATCCCAAAGCAAAAATTGATTTTTTGTTGAAGTATGGTTATGAAGAAGTGTTGCGCTACCATCCATACTTACATCATGTAGTAGTTTGGGAAAAACAGGATAAAAAATACGCACATCTTTTTGAGTTGATTCGGATTTTTCGGGAGAAAAAATACGATCTCATTGTGAATGCCCAACGCTTTGCCTCTTCTGGACTTATAACGGTTTTCTCGCAAGGGAAGTCAACGGTTGGTTTCAGTAAAAACCCTTTTGCGTTGTTTTTTAATCGCAGGATTAAACATAAGATTGGAAAAAAGACGAATGGGTTGCATGAGGTGGAACGTAATCTTCAACTTATTGAACATGTCACTGATACCTCCGACGACTTCCCGATGAAGCTGTATCCATCTTCACTCGATTATGCCAAGGTAAGTCAGTTTAAAACGAAAAGGTACATTACAATTAGTCCAGGTTCACTCTGGCCAACCAAGCAGCTTCCTGTCGCAAAATGGATTGAATTGATCAAACTATTGGATGAAGACATCGTTGTGTATCTTCTCGGGTCGGGCAAAGAATCGAAACTATGTCAACTACTTATAACAGATGCCGGTCGTGGTAACTGTTTAAATCTGGCTGGAAAACTCTCCTTTTTACAATCAGCAGCTTTGATGAAAGATGCGGCCATGAATTATGTAAACGATTCAGCACCCATGCATTTTGCTTCTGCTATGAATGCGCCGGTAACCGCTGTGTATTGTTCAACTGTTCCTGAATATGGGTTTGGTCCCCGATCAGAGCAAAGCTATATTGTTCAAACAAAAGAATCCTTGAGTTGTCGTCCTTGCGGACTTCACGGATATAAAAAATGTCCGAAAAGCCATTTTAAATGTGGTACGACAATAAATGTAAAACAATTGCTCGATAACCTGCCGAAGTAAGCAAATCCTGATTAAATTTGCTTTATGAATTTGCAGGAAGAAATACTTAAGTCGGTTGATTTGCTCAAAAAGGGCAAGGTGCTTCTTGCTCCTACAGATACCATTTGGGGGCTGAGTTGCGATGCTACCAACGCCAAATCGGTTCAGCGTATTTACAAAATCAAAGGGCGTGCAGAGAGTAAAAGTTTGATTATTTTGTTGGAGTCACCAGATAAGCTGGTGAAATACATCAAAGAAGTTCCTCCCATTGCTTATGATTTGATTTCCAGTGCTAAATCACCACTTACTATCATTTTTCAAGGAGCGAAAAACATTGCCAAAAATGTGATGGCAGCCGATGGCTCCGTTGCCATTAGGATTGTGCATGGAGAATATTGTAGTGAAGTTTTGAGCATACTTGATCGGCCCATTGTTTCCACTTCTGCCAATCTGGCCGGACAACCTTCGCCTACGGTTTTTGGTGACATTAATCCAATAATTCATCAAAGTGTTGACCATGTTGTGGAAGTTTTTCGCGACAGAGTGCGGTCGTTAAAACCTTCCACTATCATCAAGATTGAGGACAATGGTCGTTTTACAATTATCAGACCTTAGTTTCGGTTTTTTACCATTCACCTTTTTTTGTAAACACGCGCAAGTACACCCGTATTGAGACATTGTAACTAGGTGTGATTTATATCATTAATGTATAATAATCTATAATACAGCTATATAGATATGTAATCGTAAGAAAACAGATAAAAAGTTTAAAAAAAGAAGAGAGGATGTTGACTGCGTATGGTTTTGATTGTATATTTGCATCGCTTGTTTTGTTTGTTTTTCATAATTGGGCCCACCCTATTGACCGCCCGGTCTTGGGTGGGTTTTTTAATGCATTCCATGTTGACATGGTATTTTATCTCCGAACGAAAACCTTAGTTTAACTTTCACGCAAATCTGTAAACTAATCTGATTCATATCTCCCATAAAATGCAATTGACATGACGCATATCAAAAAAACATTGAAGTATTTTAGTTCTCTTAAATTGTTGGGGTTACTAGCTTGTAAAACAAAACTAAGGGCTTATTGGCCACTGTTATTTGTTGTTCCAAAAACGGTTAACCTGTGGATTGTTGCCCGCCATTAGACTAGAAATTGTTTTCGTTTGAGGAAATTGGTCGAGAATTATTTTGATGAAAACTGTTATGGGAATGGACATAATTAGCCCCGGAACCCCCCAAATATACCCCCATAACATCAACATTACTATTACCGTTATTACATTAATTGAAAATGTTTTCCCCATGAAAATGGGTTCCAATATGCCACCCATTAACACTTGCACTGCAGTTATGGTTAAAATGAAAAACAACAATGTTCCTGTTGGTTCTATTTCTACAAATGCAAATAATGACAACAAAACGACGGAGATTACAGAACCAACCATTTGAACAAAATTGATGATAAAGGCGAAAAGTCCCCAGAAAATGGGAAAACTGATACCAAAAAACAAGCATGCTAAACTAAAGCCAATACCGGTTAAAAGGCTAATCAAAAATTTGACCCACACAAATTTGATGATATCCTTTTCGATTTTCATGAATGTTCGGACCGAGGAGTATTTGAACTTAAAAAGTGTTGTGTTGAGTAGTTTTTGGAAGTTTATCGACTCTGAAAGAAGTAGAATAACAAAAAACATGGTCATAAGTGTCATGGTTACCGTATTCCTAACAAAGTCAAGTGTTGACCCAAAGTTTTCAAAAATATTATTGTTCTGAAAATAATGTATAATTACATTATCTCCTTTTAGGCGTTGAATACCAAAAAAGCTTTCTGTAGATTCGATTACTCCTAAAAGTTTGATTTCTGCTTTTTCGAAAAAAGAGCTGTCGGCTGACATAATTTCATTTGTAGAAAGCTGGATTAACATTGCACCAAAGGTAAGCAGCCCCATGATAATGACAATAATCATGGAGATGCTCAATGGTTTGGGAAGATTTTTTTTGTTAAGCCATCGCATTAGCGGTAAAAACAGAAGAGCAATGAACATGGATGAAATGAGCGGGATAAATATAAACGATAGTATTTTCAATAAATAGAATACTACAGGAATTATTAGTATCAATAGAAGTGTGTTTGTAGTTCTTAATTCTTTCATTTTATTGGATAGCATATGGTTTAGTTGACACCCGAAATAATGGCGCAAAAATAATTTTTATATGATTCAAAATGGGGGAAATTGCAAAACGTAAGACAAACCAGACTTTTTTTTCTTGAATCATTTTGTTGCAAAGTGTTCTTCTGAAATGATTTGTAAGAACTTAATAGTTGTCATATTAGTGCGATTTTTCTCCATAGGCAAGGCAAATATTCCAAAAAGCGGAACAAAGTTTTACGGCTAACTTTTTGAACGAAAAAGCCAATCCGGTAGAAGTTAGCTGTCTTTTACTCATTATCTTCCTCGTTAATATCGTTCATGAGGTCCAAACTGCTACTATCTATTCTGGTTACCCATTTGCCCATTTTTTTTTGGATCACCTTAAAGTGTTGCTCATCATCAGAAGTAATAAATGAGATGGCTTCGCCGGGAGATTCGGCTCGACCGGTTCTTCCAATTCTATGGATATAATCTTTAGGAGAACGGGGTAATTCGTAATTGATCACGCACGGTAAAAACTCAATATCGATTCCACGTGACAATAAATCGGTAGCTATCAATATTCTGATGGAGCCGGCTTTGAACTTTCTTAACGCATCCGTTCTGGCCTTATGACTTTTTTTGCTGTGCGTTGCAGTAGCGTCTATTCCGTTTTTACGCAGTTTGTCAGCAACGTTATCGGCCTTGTACGTTGAAGATGTAAAAATTAACACTTGTTTTAGTTCGCTATTTCTAAGTAAATAGCGGAGTAAAGGTCCTTTTTTTTCTTCCGTAACAAAATAGGCCAGTTGGTTGATCAGGTCAATATCGTCGTTTTCGGATTTAATGTGAATCACCAATGGGTCATGCAGAATAACCTGATGGATATTTTTTACATTATCGGTTAGTGTGGCTGAGAACAAAAGGTTTTGACGTTTTTGAGGTAAGAGATCAAAAATAAGGTTCATTTCTTCTTTAAAACCCAGATTGAGCATTTTATCTGCTTCATCTAATACAAGTGTTTCGATGCTGGATAAGTGAACGGCCTTCGATTCAATCAGTTCCAATAACCTGCCAGGTGTAGCAATTAAAATATTTACGCCCTGCAATGCCATCATTTGAGGATTGATTGAAACACCACCATATACCGCCATTGTTTTTACGCGTTTTGGAAGTGCTCTCGTGAAGCTCTGAAAAACTTCATGAACCTGAACAGCCAATTCACGCGTAGGAACCAGCACCAGAACTTTGATGTGTCGGTTTTTAGGTTCGGCTCCTATTTGGGAATTCATTAAAATTGGCAATACGTAACTTGCCGTTTTTCCGGATCCTGTTTTAGCAATCCCTAAAATGTCTCTTTTTTCAAGTATGGAAGGAATGGCTTGGGTTTGTATGGGGTATGGTTTAGTATAGTTTTGTTTTTCCAACTCTTTTAATAAAGAGGGAGATAAACCTAAAGACGTGAATGACATGGCGATTTTTCTTATAAGATTTGAGGAGATATATCAGGTGGCAAATATACAGCAATTTAGATGCAGGGTGTTGCAAGTTAAAACTCCCTTATTCTCCAAATATATACGCTATAATTTGATATCGTTATTGAAGCGTCTCCAAATTCCTGAACTCGACACTTTTTTTAGCATCCATTTTTTAACACACTATGGGTTTGGAAAAAAATATCAATCATTTTTATCGGCCAGCCGAGTTTATGGGTTGACCTTTAAAGAGGTTCTCTTGATTGATTCCACCACTATCCTGTATTTAGTCTCTGCAAGAAAACCCGTAATCACCCTGATATCAACTTTTTCCTGTTCAAAACTTGCCCGAATCTTTGATGATATTTCTTGTTTATTTCAATTAAAATGCAGATCTTTAACGTGTTAATAGACATAGATTCGTCTA
>JBFHGX010000122.1:0-11544 GCA_041582875.1 Bacteroidales bacterium
TTGACTTTTGGTCAGCATTTTCCTTCCGGACAACTAAATGAACTCTCTGTTTTTGGCGTAAAAGATCTGGCTGAAAATGAAATGGATCCGGCAACGATGGATTTTGTGTTTTATAAGGCCAATACTGGAGATGTGGTAATAAATGAGCTGATGGTCGATCCCAATCCGGTAGTGGCATTACCTGATTTCGAATATCTTGAACTCTATAATACCTCCCAAAACAGCATCGATTTAAATGGCTGGACACTAACCATTGGCACTTCTGAAAAGGTATTCGCCGGCGGAATTATTCCTGCCAAGGGCTATTTGATTGTGGCCAAAGAAACTGCCGAATTGGAGTTAAGTCCGTATGGTTTGTTTTATGGATTTAGCAGCTTTTCGTTGACCAATTCAGGGCAAACCCTCGTGCTTTCCAATAAAGAAGGGGAGGAGATCAATCAGATTACCTACAACGACGATTGGTACAAAGATCCTGATAAATCAGACGGAGGTTGGTCGTTGGAGTTGAAAAACCCGGACAATGTTTGTTCAGGCGAGGAAAACTGGAGCGCATCCAATGACAATAAGGGGGGAACTCCCGGAGCACAAAATTCGGTATACAGCGATCAGGTATTATTGCCGGCTTTGGAAAAAGTCATCATTATAGCCAACAATATCCTACAGCTTACTTTTAACCAGATGATGGATGAAAGTGCTTTGCAAATAACAACGTATTATGAAGTAAGTGATGGAATTGGAAATCCACAGTATACCTATCTGGTGGTGGACGATTCACGAAAAATAGAATTGTATTTTGCTGAATCTTTTCTGGAAGGCAAGCTTTATGATTTAACGGTGAAGAAAAACCTTACCAATTGTGTGGGTTTATCCATGAATGCAGACACACTTGTTTCCTTCGGATTGCCTGAGGGAATAGAAAGTCAAGATATTGTAATTAATGAATTGTTATTTAATCCCTGGACAAATGGCGTTGATTATGTGGAGTTGTATAATCGATCATTGAAAGTATTGGATTTATCAGATTTGCAGATAGGTACAGTTAAAAAGAGTGCCCCCAACCCTCCAGATACCAGTTTTTATGCCATCATGGAAGATCAGCAACTCCTCGTTCCCGGTGAATTTATTGTCTTGACGGTTTCACCTGATGTGGTTAAAAAACAATACTACACACAAAATCCGGAGGCATTTATCAAAGTCGATCCATTTCCTGCCTACAATAACGACTCAGGTCAGGTGTTGCTACAAACGATCGGAAATCTGATGGTAGATGAATTTAAATATTCAGAAGAAATGCAATTTCCGTTATTAAATTATGTGGATGGAGTCGCTTTGGAGCGGATTAATCCCGACATGAATACAAATGATGTCAACAACTGGCATTCTGCTGCCGAAAGCGTGGGGTTTGGTACACCGGGATACCGGAATTCACAGGAAGTGAGTCAACAGGAAGATGATGAAACACTTAAGCTCACCCCGGAAATATTTTCACCAAATAACGATGGATATCAAGATGTTATTAATCTGGAATACTCCTTTGATCAACCGGGTTATATGATGACAGTAGATATTTTTAATGCAACAGGTGCCCATGTGCGAACCTTGGTAAACAATGAGTATTTGGGTACATCAGGCATGGTGAGTTGGGATGGCATTCAGGACGATAACACCAAAGCCGCAGTAGGTATTTATGTGTTTTATGTGGAGATTTTCGATTTGGATGGAAACGTTAAAAAATATAAAAAGGTTGGGGTGTTAGCCGCTAAATTATAGCGAATTATCTCAATTCGGTCAGGGTTACATTTTTGGGAGAAAATACCCAACAAATAAATTTGTTACTTTGTTCTTTTAACAAGACCAAATGCAATGGATAAACTCCCAATGATTGAATTTCAAACTCGATTAGTACGCTATATTGACGAGCTTAATCGCTTAAAAAAACAGATTCGTACCACTTCCATTTTAAGGCTATCTGTGTTTTTTGTCACTGTTGTTGGCATCTATCTTTCTACTTCATTCGGTTTGTTGCCGGTTATTTTGGTGGGAGTTGTTGGTTCTTCATCTTTCATTTACCTGATCAGGAAACACCAAAAACAGGAGTTTGAGAAAGCACTTTGTCAGGCGTATGTACAGATAAATCAAGAGGAAATCAATCTATTGAACAAACAAACTCAGGGAATGGATACGGGTGAAAATTATTTGCCTGAAAATCATCCTTATGCTGCTGATTTAGATTTGTTTGGACACCGTTCTTTGTTTCAGCTCATCAATCGTTCAGCTCTTGAATCGGGTAAAACCAACGTAGCTCAGCGGTTATTAACTCCTATTTTAAATGAAAAGCAACTCATTGAACGCCAAGAGGCCATTCACGAGTTGAGTAAGGATTTATCATGGAGGCAACATTTTCAGGCAGCCGGAATGTTATCTCATTTTCTTTCAAATGAAAAACCTGAAGACCAAAATGATTTGCCTGATTTATTGCAATGGGCAGCCCGGTCTGGCAAAACTTACGACACAATCATCAACCGTTTGTTTGTTATTATTATTCCACTGTTGGGTTTTGGGGTTGTTTTTTCTATCATCATGCACTGGTTTCCTCCGGTCATGCTTTTGGTTTTTTTGATCCTTCCGACAATAATACTTGGTCCCAAATTGGGTGATGTGGGGCGATTGCATGCTTTACTTACCAAAAAAAATAACCTACTTAAAAAATATGCACGCTTGTTTACACTCGTTGAGAAAAAACATTTTGAAACTTCTTTGAACCTTAAAAACAAGCATATTATCATGACAGAAGGCGGTGAGGCTGGTAAGCAAATAAAGCACCTGTCGGACATTACCTCTGCTTTTGATTATCGCCTTAACATGATAATGGGTGTTGTGTTGAATGCGTTTTTTTTATGGGATATTTTGCAGGCTATACGCTTGGAGCGATGGAAAAATAAAAATAGTGAATTTGTTTCTCAGTGGTTCAAAGCATTATCAACGATTGATGAACTCAATTCTTTTGCAGGTTATACCTATGGAAATCCAGAAGGTATTTTCCCGGAAATTAGTTCAAAGGATTTTCAAGTAATGGGTGAGGGGTTGAAACATCCCCTTATTTTAGCCGAGAAGTGTGTTGGAAATCCCATAGCTTATACCAACTGGAAGCAATTTCAGGTGATTACCGGAGCAAACATGGCCGGAAAAAGCACTTATCTGCGTACGATTGGGGTAAATATGGTCATGGCCATGGCAGGGGCTACCGTATTGGCCAGCTATTTCCGGTTTAAGCCTGTTCAGCTATTTACGGGCATAAAAACCACCGACTCTATTCAGGATGGGGAATCATATTTCTTTGCTGAACTCAAGCGTTTACAAGAGCTAATCGATCGGTTAAAAAGCGGACAATCGTTGTTTATTATTCTGGATGAAATTCTGAGGGGAACCAATTCGGCTGATAAACAAAAGGGATCCAAGGCATTAATCACACAATTGATTAGTTATCAGTCGTCAGGCATGATTGCTACCCATGACCTTACTTTGGGCGAGTTGGCTCAAAAATTCCCTGAGCATGTGGTTAATAAGCGGTTTGAAGTGGAAATCAAAGATGATAACTTGGCTTTTGATTATTTGTTAAAAGAAGGCATCTCCGAAAATTTAAACGCTTCATTTTTAATGAAAAAAATGGGAATTACACTTTAGCATCCAATTAATAATTTGAATATTCGCACAATGTACATGGCAAAACTAGCGTTTGCTTTTAGAGGGGATTGTAATTAACTTTGCACATTAATTGTATAGCATATGGAAACGCAAGAAAAGGAAATAAAGGGTAACAATAAAGGGGGATCCAACCTCTGGATGTACATTGTTTTGGTGATATTGGCGGGAGGAATTATTGGTTTATCCATTTGGCTGATTTCAGTTAAAAAGAACATGACAGATCTTCTTTCCGAAAAAGAAATGCAGAAAATTGAATTGCAAGTTGAGCTTGATACGTTAATTGTTCAGCACGAGCGCATGAAAGCTGCCTACGGACAAATGTCTGATTCGCTCATTGTAATGGACAGTGTAATTCAGGCCAACGCCAAAGAAATTAAGCAAATGCTTAATTACAAATGGGAGTATTATAAAATCAAAAAGAAAATTTCGCGATTGCAAGTGGTTGCTCAGGGTTATGTACGTCAGATGGATAGTATTGTAACCATCAACCAGGAGCTTACCGAAGAAAATCTGCAGATTAAAGAGGAAATTAAAATTGAAAAGCGGAAAAACCGTCAGCTGGAAGAGCAAACTGTAGTTCTAGCTGATAAAGTAACCGAAGCTGCTGTGCTAAAGGTGTATAATTTAACTGCTATGCCCATGCATCAAAAAGGTGGAGGAAAACAGATAGAAACAGATAAAATCAAACGTACTGATCTGGTTAAAGTTTGTTTTACTCTAGGCGAAAACAGCATTGTGGAGCCAGGAAATAAGGCCATTTATGTGCGGATAGCTGAGCCCAATCAAGAAATTCTGTCGAAGGGTAGAGGCGAGGAGTATTCATTTACCTATCGTGGTGAGCAACTGCAATACTCAGCTAATGAGGTGGTGGATTACCAAAACGTATCTCAGGAGGTTTGTCTCACATGGAACAGGCGTAGTACCAAAGAATTAAAACCGGGTTTGTATCATGTAGATATTTTCCAGGGAGACAACACCATTGGTCATACCACTTTTACATTGAAATAATTACCCTCACATAGCTATTCTGAGCGCCGGGCAATTATTCCAACACTGGAAATGCCTGGCGTTCTTACTTTTATGGCCTTGTTTTCAACACGTACTTCACAAATACCCCCCGACGAAAACAACATTTGTGTTCGAATGGAAAACAAATGTTGTTGTGTGGTGCCTTTAACTATTGTTGACTCATTCAAAGGAAAGGTATAATCTGCCGAACGCATGCTGCCATCCGGAGCATAAAAAGTGATGTTGGTGATGAGTTCCTTTTTGGAATACTCATCTGTAAAGTCGACTTTAAGATAAAAATCGAGTAATTCATTTTCTACTACAGGAACTTCAAAAATCAGGAAGTTGAATCGATTCCAAATACTGTTTTCCATGGGAACCGAACCGTCAAAAACGGGCTTTGGATAACAACCGAACAGGAAAAGTGCACAGAGAAGCAGAAATCCTTTTTTTATCATAGTGCCGGATATATTTTATTGTTTTCCAGGTAATTAAATACAGATTCAGCCAGACTGTTTTTTTCTTCAGCATTTAGAACAAGGGCTGCCTTTTCTGGAATATCATAAACCATGTCGATGCCTGGAATATGTTGTATCTCTCCTTCATCAGCCTGTGTATAAATTCCATACTGATCATTGGTTTTACAAAAATCCAGGGTAGCGTCGAGGTAGAGCAAATGAAATTTATCCTGACCGATAATTTCAGCAACTTGTTCGCGTACTGCTTGGTCTGGAGAAACAAAAGAACAAATTACCAGCATACCTTGATCGTTCAGTAACCGGCACATATGGGCCACACGACGCAGGTGCTCAGCACGATCGGTCGGGGAATAGTCGAGTTCGCGGGATAATCCTGCTCTTACTGACTTTCCATCCAGCAAAATTGGTGTAGCGCCCTGATTAAACAATTCCCTGTAAAGGGTATATGCCAATTCGTTTTTACCCGATCCGTGCAAGCCGGTAATCCAAAGTGTATGGGCTTTTTGGTTGAATCGTTTTTGTTTTATTGCTGCATCAATAAGCAACTTTCCTTGCGCTACCTGTTGTAATTCATCAGTTGTAATGCGATGTGTTTGGCGGGCACTGGTTTTGTCGGTAATCATCCCAACGGCCACTGTGTTGTGCGTCATGGGGTCGATTAATATGAACGCCCCAGTTTGCCTATTTTTTTTATAAGCGTCAAAAAATAATGGTTTAACCGTTGTGAGGGTTACATGCCCTATTTCGTTGAGCTTAAAAGTATCGGCCTCAAATTTTTCCAGGGTGTTGATATTCACCATGTGGTTGATGCTATCAATGCGCGCTTTGGTAGTGTTGGAGGTATGTTTAATTAAAAACTGGGTGTTGATATCCAAAGGTTTTTCATCCATCCAAACCAACATCGATTCAAAATGCCTTGAAATATTGGGTAAATTGTTGGGATGTACCAGCATATCACCACGTGAAACGTCAATTTCGTCTTCTAAAGTCAAGGTTACTGATTGGGGAGGAAAAGCCAAATCGGGTGAACCGTCGAAGGTAACAATTTCTTTTACCTTAGAGGTTTTTCGAGATGGAAGTACCATGAGTTCGTTTCCTTTTTGCACAATTCCTGAAGAAACTTTTCCCGAAAATCCCCGGTAATCTAAAGATGGGCGAACCACATATTGTACCGGGTATCTTAAATCAGAAAAGTTACGGTCGCTGGTAATGTGAATGGTTTCGAGATATTCGAGTATACTTTTTCCATGGTACCAAGGCATTTTGTCGGAAAGTTCAACCACATTTTCTCCTTTAAGTGCTGACATGGGAAAAAACCGAACATCGGGAAGCCCCAATGGTGTAATAAACTGCTTATAATCGTCGCAAATCTTGTTATAGACCTCTTCGCTATAATCCATCAAATCCATTTTATTTACCGCCAAGGCCACGTGTTTGATGCCCAAAAGAGACACCAGAAATGTGTGTCGTTTGGTTTGGGTAATTACTCCTTTGCGGGCGTCAATTAAAATGATAGCCAAATTTGCTGTAGAGGCTCCGGTTACCATATTTCGGGTATATTGCTCATGTCCGGGTGTGTCAGCAATAATGAATTTACGTTTGGCGGTGGAAAAATACCGATAAGCCACGTCGATGGTAATTCCTTGTTCGCGTTCGGCTTTTAAACCATCTAACAACAAGGCATAGTCAATTTCTTCACCGGCATGGCCTTCGCGTTTGCTATCACGTTTCAATGCCGTTAATTGATCTTCATATAGCTTTTTGCTGTCGAAAAGCAAACGACCAATTAATGTTGATTTTCCATCGTCAACGCTACCGGCTGTGAGCAATCGGAGCAGGTCCTTTTTTTGGTCTTGGTCGAGGAATTCACGTATATCCATTGTGTTGTAATTTCTTAATTTGATCAGAAGATAAAAGATCCAATATTCAGAAAGAGTAATATTACGCCTTCTGAATATTGGGGTTTCTTCTGAAGTGTTTTTATATAACTAATCTACTGCTGATATATGTTAAATAATTTTATTACCATTAAATTATCAGATCCTATGGTCGTTTGATCCTTTTAAAAATAGCCTTCCCTTTTTTTCTGTTCCATACTGGCTTCCTGATCAAAGTCGATCACCCTGGTGGTACGTTCACTCACAGTAACAGTCATCATTTCTTCAACAATTTTTTCAATGGTATCAGCTTCAGAATCAATGGCACCCGTTAATGGATAACAACCCAGTGTACGAAAACGCACCTTACGCATTTCGGCTTTTTCGGCTAATTCTTTGGGCATTCTGTTATCGTCAACAAGAATTAAATTGCCATCTACATTGACGATCGGGCGTTTTTTTGCATAATACAGAGGAACAATGGGGATTTTTTCTAACCGGATGTATTGCCAGATATCTAATTCTGTCCAGTTACTGATGGGAAAAACACGAATACTCTCACCTTTTTGAACTTTGGCGTTGTATACATCCCAAAGCTCAGGTCGTTGGTTTTTGGGATCCCATTGATGGTATTTGTCGCGGAAGGAGTAGATGCGTTCTTTGGCCCGTGATTTTTCTTCATCGCGGCGAGCACCACCAAAAGCAGCATCAAACTTGTATTTACTCAATCCTTCGAGCAAAGCCTGTGTTTTCATTACGTCAGTATGCACTTTACTTCCATGTGTAAAAGGACCAACGCCCTCTTCGAAGGCTTTTTTGTTGTGATGTACAATTAAGTCCCAACCCATTTCTTTGGCGTATTTATCGCGAAACTCGGTCATTTCCTTAAACTTCCACTTGCTGTCGATGTGCATGAGTGGAAAAGGAACTTTTCCCGGATAAAAGGCTTTCTCGGCCAGTCGTACCATGACAGAACTATCCTTGCCAATGGAATAAAGCATTACGGGGTTTTCAAATTCAGCAGCCACTTCGCGAATGATGTGTATGCTTTCGGCTTCCAACTCTCTGAGGTTGCTGATATGATAAGAAGGTATATTCATGTGCAAACGATTAAGTTTGCAAAAATACGAATGTTTCTCGGTTTAGGAAGAGAGATCGCAGTAGGCTACTCAATTAGCCTTAACTTACTTTTTGGAATTTGAAGTGTAATGGAAGACGCCACCACATCAATACGGACTTTTACCCGATTTTTTCCGTGTACCTCAATGAGTTCTCCCGTTAATCCAATCATACTTCCGGCAGTAATTTCAACTTTCATTCCCTTTTCAAGTTCAATATGATCAAATAGTTGTGGGTTTTCTTCGTTCAGAAAGTATTTAATGGCCTCAATTTGTTGGGGTGGTACAGCCACAGCTTTTCCCTCGAAAGCTATATATTTCACCGCATTGGGAACATTTATTGCATTGAAATAATCTTGTTGATCAATGTGGACAAAAATATAAGATTTGAATAGAGGTTCTTCAACCCACTTTTTTCGATCAGACCAGGTTCTAAGTACTTTGATTATGGGAAGATAATATTCGATTTGGGCGTATTCGAGTTCGAGAGCAACTTTTTTTTCTGATTTAGATCGAACGTACATCGCGTACCACTTTTTTCCGCTGTCGTTCATTTTGCTATTTTAGTTTTTTAAGTAGGGGGTGATAGTCTGATTTCAATCCGGATATAGCCATATTACGAATATCATGCGCTATTATAATGCTATTGCGAGCGTCCGAAACGCCATATCCTTTTCCTTCAAGAATTTCATGATAGCTCACCGTATGCAGGTCGGTAAATCCTCCGCTAAACTCAATTTCCTTGCCATTAACTGTAATGCTTCTGAAAGTTGTTTTTTTATTTTGTCTAGCCTCATCAGGAAGATCTGATTCATCGATACTTAAAAACCAACGTACATTGGCATTTTTAAGCTGAAGCAACCCGGAGGCTTTATCTTTTTGCATCAGATGAACCGTGTTATCAATTGGTTCACCGAAAACCCAACTGAGCATATCAAAAAAGTGAATGCCAATATTGGTCACTATCCCACCGGATTTGGATAGATTTCCTTTCCATGAATAATGGTACCATTTACCTCGTGAAGTGATATAGGTTAAGTCGATATCACGAAAGGGCTTAGGGGAACGCTCGGCTTCCTTTTTAAGCTGTATGATTGAGGGGTGACAACGCAGCTGGAGGATATTGAATATTTTTTTTCCAGTTTCCTGTTCAATATCTTCCAGGTTGTCAAGGTTCCAGGGGTTGAGTACCAGAGGTTTTTCGCAAATAGCGTGGGCATCGTTACGCAAGGCCATACGAATGTGTGCGTCATGTAAAAAATTAGGAGAACAAATGCTTACATAATCTACTTTTCCTTGTCCTGATCTCCTCAGTTTATCCAAATGGCGATCCATTCGTTCGGGCTCTATAAAAAAATCTGCATGTGGAAAATAACTGTCAATAATACCCACACTGTCCATTGGGTCCAAGGCCACAACAAGTTGGTTACCTGTGTCTTTTATGGCTTTCATATGTCGCGGGGCAATGTACCCCGCGGCACCGATGAGTCCGAAATTTTTATGTGGTTGATTGATGGTCATGACAGATCATTTTGTATTCATCTTAATGAAGGATGAATAACCTCTTTTTTCGATTTAAAAACTCAAAAAAACCGATTATAGTTTGTTAAAAAGTCTTTTGGCGAAAGATTTCTTTTTGTCAGGTTTGTCATCGGTATAATACCCATAACCGTATCCGTAACCATATCCGTAACCATATCCGTAACCATACCCATAACCATATCCATACCCATAACCGCCACCTGAAAGGTTAATGTCATTGATTACAATATTCATTTTCATGCCACGATCTTCAATATCCTTGATGATGGAAGCAAATACTTTTTTATGGGTAACACCTTGACGAACAAGGAAAATGTTTACATCCGTATGCTCCATTAACAAATAAGCATCGGTTACTAATCCCACAGGAGGAGTATCTACAACGATATAGTCGTATCGTTCTTTAAGTTCTTTAAACAATTGGGCACATCTTTCACCCGCAATTAACTCGGCAGGATTGGGAGGAACCGGCCCGGCCATGATCATATCCAGTTCATCGTTTACACCTGAAGGTTGGATAATATCATCAAGGGTAGCTTTGTTAATAAGATAAGTGGTGAGACCTACACTGTTAGACAAGCCGAAATCCTGATAAATTTTCGGTTTACGAAGGTCAAACCCCAATAGAACAGTTTTCTTTCCGTATTGTGCATATACACTAGCTGTGTTAATAGAGACAAAAGTCTTACCTGCACTAACCATGTCAGCGGTAACCATAACACATACTTTATCTTGCCCCTTGGCCACGTATTGAATATTGGTTCGCATGCTTCGGAAAGCTTCACTGATACTTGATTTAGGTGATTCCAATACCACCAGTTGTGAGTCTTTGTTCGAATGTAAAAGTTGACCAATAATAGGAAATTTAGTCGCGTTTTCCACATCCTTTTTTTCAAGGATGGTATCGTTGAAGTAATCTTTACCCAAAACGTAAACAATCGGAAATACCAAGCCTAAAATGAGGGCAATCATGTAATTCAGCGATTTTTTTGGGAAAACCTGTTTGCTTAATTCTGGACGAGCTACGTCAATAACTTCGTTATCAGGTAAGTTAGAGGCTTTTGTGATTTGAGCTTCCGAACGTTTTTCGAGTAAGTAAGTGTAAATATTATCCGCCAATTGAAATTCACGTTGTAGTCCGAAAAGTTGACGTTGTGTAACAGGCAAGTAACTGGCTTCTTTACTTATTTTTGCAATACGTTTATCAATTTCAGTCAATGCCTGATCAGAGTTATCAATGATGTTATTGATATTACCCAGAATAGCATTCTGTGTACTCCTAATTTGAGAGTTCATACTGATGATAGAAGGATTCTTTTCAGTAGAGTATAGCAACTGCTCCGTTTTTTTGTTATATAAAGTAATTAGTTCTCCTACCAGTTTATTAAGTACAGGATCTTCAATCCCCATAGCTGAAGGCGCAACCAATTCATCTATTTTGTCAGAATTTTTTGCGATGTAATTTTTGAGGTTATTATAATACCTTGACTTTACTTCCAGCTCAGCTTTTTCTTTCTGAATGTCTTCGATGTATTGAAAAATCTGTTGAGCCTGAAAACTCATGTCCATTACCTCATTCTTCGACTGAAAGTTTTGAAGGTTTATTTCCGCCGAATTTAACGAGTCAGCAATAATAACAAGCTGGTTATCAATAAACCGAATGGTATTTTCAGCAATCTGATTTTTTTGTTCCAAACTTCGAGTCAAATAAACATGGGTTAACATGTTTAGAAAATTCACCGCTTTCTGTGTATTGTCCTTCTTCATTTTGATATTCAAAATGGAAGCTTCTCTATTAATGGGCTCTATTTCAAA
>JBFHGX010000123.1:0-11395 GCA_041582875.1 Bacteroidales bacterium
AAAGCTTCAGTGGCCCCTTCAAGATTATCGTCTTTCCAACTGATTTCTAAAAGCAGGTCAATATCCGATTTCGGAATGATTTGAGGAATAATTTCTTTTTTCCTTACAAAGGGGCTTCTATAATATTAGGATAAAGTGTGACATTTTTGGGTTACTTGGTTAGATTTCCAAACGACGAGGCTAAGTTAGAAAATAATTTATTTGGATGGTTGTGTATGTTGATAAATTTGAGGAATAAGTGTGGACAACCACCCTGTCATTTCGATATCAGGCTGATGAGATATCTCCCAATCCATTCTATCATGTCGAGCGAAGCGCAGCCACGAGACATCTCCTGAAAACAGGGTCTTTCCTCCGGGGATTTCTCTCCGCCAAAGGCGGATACCAATGACAACTTTTTGTAATAATATGAATATCAAAAATATGTTGAATTTAGAATATCGAACACCGAACACCGATTTCAGAAGTAAGGAAGAAGGTCGAATTAACGCACTAATCCAACTTCATCATTCATTATTCGTTAATCGACATTCGATATTCAGTCCCATTGTCATCATACTATGTGCGTCCGCCTGAGGCGGAGTGTTGGGTCTACTAATGACAACAAAGTGCTTTGGGCGATTTCCCGTTATTTCGATTTCCAGCCTTTGCCAAATACTATTTCTTCAATACCTTATAGGTAATTCTGCTATACTCAGACACAATTTCCAGAAAATAAATTCCATTTTCACCTGATAAATGCAAACGAACATCCCGTTGATTGGCGATATTTTTTTGTTCTATCAATTCCCCGTTTAAATTTCTGATATTGATATAGGTACCCGTTACAATCTCACCAAAATCAATATCAATATTTCCATTTGTTGGGTTTGGAAATAGTGTTGTTATTAAAGGTTTGCGCTCAAATACCGCATTAGGAATAATATTATTTACAATTTCATTCACATTATAATAAAGAATGGTTACTTGGTTTGGGTAGGTGGTAATACCTGAAATCAATAAATCTTGATATCCATCATTATCAACATCTGCAAAGGAAATGGCACTTTCTCTGACTGCCTCAAAAGGAATACCATCTATTTCTGTATAGTTGCCATAACCATTATTGCAATACAACTTGATAACCGAATTAAATCCGGGATAGGTAGCATCTCCTGTTACCAATACGTCTTGATCATTGTCGTTATCAAAGTCGCAAAAGGCAATAGAACTTGTATATACTCCTTTAAATGACTCATTTATCTTCGTGAATAATCCGTTTCCATCATTTCGATACAGGAAAGCTGTTGGCGTGTCATATAAGTCCGAAATCTTGCCGGAGATCAATAGGTCCATATCGTTGTCATTATCTATATCTGCAACAGCAACCGAGCCTTGTCTTACTCCTTCGAAAGGGGTATCCATAACTTCAGCAAAACTGCCAGCCCCATCATTTTGATATAGTTTCGCTATGCGGGCATTGGCACTTTCACCTGTGATAACAACATCGAAGTCATTGTCATTATCAAAGTCAAAAAACGCCACCGAACTACTTTTTACTCCCTCAAAGGAAGTGCCTGAAAATTCCGTAAAATCCCCAAAGCCATCGTTTAAATACAACTTCGCAACATATCCATTTGAATATCCGGTTATTAACACGTCTTCATCATTGTCATTGTCGATGTCAGCAAAAGCAACGGCGCTGCTGAATACCTGGTCAAAGGGATTTATCATTTCTGTATATACACCATAGCCATCATTTAGATACAATTTTGCAATTCCGTTATTAGCCGCATTCATTCCCGTAATTAGCACATCTTTATCCTCATCATTGTCAATATCAGCAAAGGCAACCGAACTTAAATACACTCCTTCAAATGGAGTATTCATTGACTCGACAAACTCACCAACACCATTGTTTAAATACAATTTCGCCATGCGATCCTCTGCCTGGCCGGTAATCAAAAGATCAGGGTAGTTGTCGTTGTTAACATCAGCAAAATCAACTGTTCCCATGCTTACCGCAGCAAATTCATTCAGATGCTTACTCTCCAATAAGGGTTGTTTTTCGATTTCGGTTTGCCCATAGGTTATGGGAGCTAGTAAAGTTACCCATGCCACAAAGAAAAGTTGCTTTATTTTCATGATTACGTTTTTGTTATGAGACTTATAATTATCTAACAAATATCTTCTTTATTTTGCTGTTGTTCTCACTTGTCAATCTGACAACATACAACCCCTTTTTATATCCAGAAATATCGATGGTAAACAAACCATTCTGATTTTCTGTTTTATGCACATAAACGACTTTCCCCTGTAAATCAATGAGCTCGATGGTAGTGCTTTCATTGGTTTTTATGTAAAAGGTACCCTCGGCGGGATTAGGATAAGCTCCAAAACCAAGTTCAGTTGATGGTTCATCAACACCTGAGGAACAAGCATTTTCGATGGCAAACGGGCTACTACAACCTACGTAGTTATTCGAAATATTAGTCGTTCCATTGGAGTTGGCCAAATAATTACATACACTTCTAACCTCACATTCAGATAGCAATGCGTTATTTACGATAGTTAAATTTACAATTGAATCGGCCAAAATATTTTCCAAACCCGACAAGCTCACTAAACTTGAATTTGAACTGATATACAAATCTCCGTCGACCTCGGATAGGTTGGTTAACGCCGTAAGGCTTGTTAACAAATCATTTTGACTAACATAAAGGCCCCCATTTAATGCATTGATATGCTCCAACCCTTGCAAACTCGTCAGTTGCGGACAAGCCCATATGGTGAGGGTATCTGCACTCGCTACTTGCTGTAAACCGTCCAAGCTTCTAAGCATAGGATTGTTATACACATTTATGCTTCCTCCAACAGAGGACAGACTACCCAAACTTGAAATTTCTGTTAAAACAGGGTTATTTTGAATAGAGAGCCTGCCAATGACTTCGGATAAATTATTTAATCCTGCTAAGTTTTGTAGTGATTGGTTGCCCTCAATTGCAATTGAGTTTCCCACAGAAATTAAATTATTCAATCCTGTTAGCTCCTCCAATTTTGAATTTGAATAAATATTTAACGTGTTTGATATGGTTTCCAGACCTAACAATGCACCCAGATCAATTAGCTGATCATTGCTCATAATATAAACCACATCAGCCGCGGCCAAATGATTAAGTCCTGACAAACTGCTTAATGCTTTATTGGCAAAGATGTATATTTCTTTTACTTCTACCAACCCATTGAGTCCGTTCAGATTGATCAATGAATCATTTCCATTGATTGACAGAAGTGAAAGAGAATTAATCGACTCAATACCGACCAAATTCTTCAAACTATTGTTGTACCCAATAATCAAAGCCCCCTCTATGCGTTCAATGCTCTCAATTCCTTCCAACGACTTCAATGAGGCATTAAAGAATATTCTGAAATCTCCGCCAACATCAGTAAGGCCATTCAAACCTGATAAATCAATTAGGGAATCACTATTTCTAATGTCCAGTTTTCCGCCTATGGAGGCCAGATGATTTAAACCATTTAAACTCTGCAATTTTAGATTGTTATTGATTTCCAAATTGCTACCAATGGATAATAGCCCTGATAGTGCGCTAATATCAGCCAGATGCGAATTATCGGAAATTTTCAAACTTTCGCCCACATCAATCAGATGCTCAAGCCCTGAAAAAGTTTGAAGTAATTCGCAGTTGACTACCTCAATTTTACTTCCCACCCGGGTTAATACACTCAGGCCATTCAGGTTATGTATAGAATTACCCATAATCAATAATGACCCCTCTATTTCAGTACATCCAGGATAGTTTGAATGGAAATTATCAATATCTGTTTGATTGGAAATGAACAATCCATCCGGCAGACATGATTGAGATTGTGCATGGGCAAATAAACCAAAAATCAGGCACACAAATAACAGGGCTTTTTTCATCTTTGTTCTCTTTTTCATGTTGAACCAATAATTACTTAAGACGATTCACAACCACCAATTTGGCTGTACCCATTCAATTTTCAAATCTCTGCAGTTGAAGCTCGTTGAAATGGGTTGTCGAGGTAAAGTTATAAAACAATTCTATGTGAAATTAACCAAGCCCTAAATTTACAAACGTTGTTAAAAAAAAGCTATACCCACTAACAAATAATGAGATACTCCCATTATTTGCAACGCTTGCTTTAGGTATGAAACGCTGACAAAATAAGCGACAAATTTGGCAATATTTTGCACCTTCAACCTTACTGCTAACATTCCCATCCGCCGGGTTTTGATCAACCCAGCGGATGGTTAGAAACGGCCTAAGATCTATCCCGATTTATTATCCGGTCAGGTCGAAAAGATTATTTGATTTGCAGAGTATGGGGTCGTCAAGCGTGGACACTTGAAGCAGGGGTGCATTTGAACGAAACAATATACTGAATCATGGGCAATAAAAAAGTACCATAGGGACGACCGACATGATAACCTGAGATTTCAATCTCAGGCAAACACCCCACCTTTATTCCTCATCAAACACCACCACCAACTTGCCCATGGAGCGCAACTTTTCAGCAATTAAAGGAATTATTTTTTTTCGGGGTAAGATACCTTGTTGTAAAAATTGAATATGTCCTGCTCCGGGATTGACAGCCGACCCCACCCATAAATGAATTCTGTCGGCATTGGTTAACAAGGCATTCAGCTCGTAAACAGCACTTTCGTCGATAAGGTCGTCGGTATCTTCACCCAACAAATTATACACCTGATTGAGTGTAATCACGCCTTCGGTGACCAATGTAATGTGTTCAATTTTATAGGATGGTGGCGACAAGGTATTATTCTCGTCTTCGGTAACCACCAAAGATCGCTTCAATTCCCGTGCTACCATACGCGATGTTGTTCCACCACAAACCACCTGAATTCCTTCCATCTGATTAAACGCCTCTACAAATCGCTTGTCGTGCTGTTTATTGGCTGGTGCACCCGTAATCAGGTTCACGGTGATCCCACGACGACACAAAGCCAATACGGCAGTACAATCGTCGCCATTGGCTTTGCCCCAAAACTCGCGTGCCTTGCGATGCACCAACTTAGGAACATCTGCATGCTGCAGCGCGTGAAACATCATTTGACTGGTAATGTACTTGGCCACGCCATGCGACTCCCAGCCGTTAATCAATCCATTACCTATGCCTGCCTGCGTTATACCATCACTCATCAACAAAATGCCTTCTCCCTCGCCAATGGTGCCATTCGACTCATAAATCACAGCTTTACCGATGGTAAAAACCCGATGTTTCATCACCACCGCCGACAAATTACTGACCAACACCGGAGGCGGACTATCATACGACAATACCGAAACATCTCCACTATTGAGTATCCGCGCCAGCGAAAAAACTGCAAAAGGATGTCCTTTGCCCCATTGTTTGTTCAAGCTGGTCACTTCATAATAAAAAGCCTCACGCATACTCACGCCCGTTTTCAACATGCCCAACACCCGGTTCATGGTGAAAGTGGCCGAAATATTCGCCTTGATTCCCGAACCCAGCCCATCGCAAAGAATTAACGTAACTGCATCTTCCTCACGGAGTACCCCAAAGGTATCACCACTTGGACTCCCCGCAATTTTGGAACTGCACGCATCTGATATTTCGGTATGAAGGTACGACATAGGGCTGTTATTTATCGTCGATGGCCGACATGAGCTTTTTCATCAACATCTCTCCCCTGGCTGAGCTTTCGCCCAAAAAGCGAGCAATCTCCTGCGCCATATCCACCTGATGATCAATCAACTCTCTGGCCTGAAGCAAAGTATCCCGTTTTACTTCCTTCAATTTTTCGCGCGTCATAAACGTGTCCGTGATGTCTACAAAAATCCCAACCAACTGATTGCTTTCCTTAATGTGGTAATGCATTTGATGGCACATAAGGTTGTAGCTCTTATAGGTTACGGTTTTTTTCACCACTTCTGTTGGATTGAGTAACAGCTTCTCAAACGGATCAGGATCAATGAGATAAGAAATTTTCTTATCGAGCAACGCATCTGTACAAAAGAACATCTTTCTAAAGGCAGGATTCATGGCTACGATCTGCAATTTATCATCCAGAATGACTATTCCGTTGGGATCGGTTTCAAGAATCAAATCGCTTTTTTGCTCTGCCAAGCGCCTCATGTAAGGAATACACATTTCCAGTTCGGCAATACCTTCGAGCACGGCGATGGCCTTTTCGCGACACGAATCATATCCACAGGCTCCACAATTCAACTGGTTTTCGACGCTTTCTTTTCCCGTTTTGGCCAATACCGCTAAAATTTGATCTTCGGTATATTCAGGTACGCGTATCCCTGCTTTGTGATTAAATTGCTGATAAAACGAAACATCCGTTTCATTATCAACCACTTCAATTCCCGGATTTTTTTGGGCATACTCAATAACTGAGCCCCGATTTAAAAAACTGTTGTTTTTTAATCCTACCGGACCATGGACACAACCTCCACTACAGAACATGGGTTCAACCACCATAGGTTTTTTAGTATGCATCAAAGTCTCCATGGCATGGCGCACATTTTTTTCTCCACTTACGGCCACTACTTGATCCGAATCGCAGGAAACACCCAACCCAGCGGTCTTTAGCAAGCCACCCTCCACAGGATAGTACCTAGCATGCCCTTGGGGATGGGCATTAAAGTCGCTTTCCTCACAGTTACGTAGTTCTATTTTATGAGCAATCAAAAGTTGTTGCAATTCGTCAAAGGTGAGCACAGCATCAACAATGCTTTGGTGTTCGTTTCGCGAGGCTTCATCTTTTTTGGCGGTACAAGGACCTATAAAAACTACTTTTACCTCGGCTCCCAGCGATTTCTTCATCATCCGTGCATGGGCAATCATGGGCGAAACCACCGGGGTAATGACATGAGTCAATGCCGGATAGTACTTTTCGATAAGACTCACTACTGCCGGACAAGCAGAACAAACATGCTGTTTTCCTGGATATTTTGCAATTACTTCAGCAGTAGCTTGCGCCGATTCGTAAGCTCCGATGGCTGTTTCACCCACATAAACCGCCCCCAAAGCCCTTAAGGCAGAAGGTAAACGTTTTTGCTCCCATGGACTATATAAGGCAGCAAACGACGGCGCAATACTAAAGGCGATTTTTTCTGCACACTTGACCATCTCGTCCAACTTCTCCAAATCGCTGCGGTAAGATTTAGCACCCTGAGGACATTCATTTACACAAGTCCCACAAGCAATGCATCTGGTGGCGATAACCTGCGCTTGTCCGTCGATTACACTAATGGCATTTACCGGACATACCCGTACACAACGATAACAATCGCGGCAAGCGGCTTTATTGGTATAGATTACAGGAATGATTTTTTTTGACTGAACGATCATCTGTTGAACATATTTGAATGAGACACAAGCCCGGTAACCAATAAATTAAGCGGGCATCCTTAACTAACCCTTTCTCCCACAAAAAAGCAATCAGGACACCCGCAATATCATTATTCCACCGGCATTTTATATTTTTCCAATTGACGTTCCAGCACTTCCACAGCCTTCTCAAAAGTAGCCTTTTCAATTGGAATATTGTCAATACTTACCAAGGGAGCTTTTTCACATTTCTCAAAACAAAATGTGGCTTTCACATCCACCATCTCTTCTTGTCCCTGGAATCCCACACGATCAGACAGTTTGTTCTCTACCACATATTTATTTAGTCGGGTAAGGATATCCTGAGATCCTTTGATATAACAATTGGTTCCCACGCATACGCTGACATTAATTTTGTGAGTTGCTGTATCGCGTACTACCAGATTTTGGTTGGTAATCCGACGACGACCATGGTAGTGGGTATGCAGTAAATGATGAGCTGTTTCGCTTCCCGGTGTTCCCAACAAATTGGTATACAATTCCTTTACATAGGGATTATCCTGGGGCTTGTGCAATTGCAACATGGTATCCACCTTGTACAATCCCTTGGTGCGTTTGGCTTTAAAGTCGGCCTCAAAACTTATGGGCTGACCACCTCCTGCAATACAACCTCCCGGACAGGCCATGACTTCGATAAAATCGTAATCCACTTCTCCGGCCATCACTTGCTGACAAACCTTGCGTGCATTCGACAAGCTATGAACCATGGCCAGTTTTAAGGTGACTTCGCCTAATTTAACGGTGGCTACACGCAAGCCATCTTTGCCACGAACCAATTCAAAATGATGGTCTTCAATTTTCTTACCGGTGAGCTTTTCGCTGGCATAGCGCAGGACAGCCTCGGTGACACCACCTGAATTTCCAAACAAAACACCCCCACCTGTTTTAAATCCCAGTGGGAGATCAAGCGATTCGGGCTCCAGCTTACTGAACTGAATTCCGGCTTCGTCAATCATCCGGCCCAGACCTTCAGTGGTCAATACATGATCCACTTCAGCCTCCCCTTCATGAACAAACTCTTCGCGTTTGGCTTCAAATTTTTTGGCTGTGCAAGGCATGATAGAAACCATCACAATATCTTTGCTGTCGACACCCAAAATTTCAGGCAATATCCTTTTGGCCACAGAACCAAACATTTGCTGAGGCGATTTACACGACGACAAGTGAGGGATAAGATCCGTAAAGTACTGCTCGGTAAATTTCACCCAGCTAGGACAGCATGAGGTAAATTGTGGTAGTGGTCCACCTTCGGTTTTGCGCTTGATGAACTCGTTGGCCTCTTCAATAACCGTTAAATCAGCAGCAAATGAAGTATCGTACACCTGATCGAAGCCTAATTTACGTAGAGCAGACACCACTTGCCCCATGCTTGTTTCGCCAGCCGACATGCCAAATCCTTCGCCAATGGCTACGCGTACGGCAGGAGCAATTTGAGCAATCACTTTCTTAGTAGGATCGTGCAACGCTTCCCAAACTTCGGTAGTTTCCGATTTTGGCGTTAAAGCACCTACCGGACAAACGGAAACACATTGTCCACAGTACACACATTCAACTTCATTCAGACTTTTCCCAAAAGCAGCACCCACAATGGTATCGGCACCCCGGTTGGTAAAATCGATGGCTCCTACGCTCTGTACTTCTTTGCATACACGAATACAATCGCCACACAACACACATTTGTTTGGATCGTATACAATACTTGGTGAGAGGTTATCGATCGGACGAACTTTGTCAGTCTTTTTAAAACGCTTTTCGTTTACACCCAAACGCCGACTTAAATCCTGAAGCTTACAGTTGTTACTGCGGGCGCATGAAGGACAGCTCACATCGTGGTTGGCCAACAGTAATTCCAAGTTAACTTTTCTAATTTTACGGATTTGCTCTGTGTGTGTTTTAATCTTCATACCTGGTTCAGGTGGAGTAGAGCAGGAAGCCTGAATATTGCCCCCGTTGATATCCACCATGCACAAACGACAGGCTCCGTATACACTTAATTCAGAGTGGTAGCAAAAAGTAGGCACCTCAATATTTGCTTTTCTGATGACTTCGAGCACATTGCGCTCGCCTTCGATGGGGAAGTCAACCCCGTTTATATTTATTGTTCCTTGGTTTTCCATCTTAAAATCCAATTACAGCGTTAAACTTACAAACAGAAGCACAAATTCCACATTTGGTACAAACCAGTGGGTCGATGGTATGCAATTGCTTCCTCTCCCCTGATATCGCTTGTACCGGACACTTCCTGGCGCAAGCCGTACAACCTATACACAATTCAGCATCGATGGTGATTACGGCAAGTGCCTTACAGTTGTTGGTAGGGCAAACTTTATTGATGATATGCGATTCGTATTCGCCCCGAAATTTCTCCATGGTAGACAGTACCGGACTTGGTGCTGTTTTACCTAGCCCACAAAGGGATGCCATTTTAATTACCTCCCCAGTTTCCTGAAGTAAATCAAGGGTTTGCTGATTGGCACTACCATCGATTACCGAATCCAGCATGCTCAACATTTGCTTGGTTCCCTCCCGACAAGGCACACATTTTCCACAACTTTCATTTTGGGTGAATTCCATAAAGAATCGGGCAATCTGAACCATACATGTTTGTTTGTTCATCACCACCAATCCACCTGATCCTACCATGGCACCTACCTTTATCAGGTTATCGTAATCGAGAGGCAAGTCAAGTTCGGCTTCGGTTAAACATCCGCCTGACGGACCTCCAATTTGAACCGCTTTAAAACCTTCACCAGTTACATTGCCGGCATCATCAGTAACTCCTCCGCCTATATTATATACAATCTCACGAAGGGTGGTTCCAAAGGGCACTTCTATCAGGCCCGTATTGGCTACATGTCCGGTAAGGGCAAAAGTTTTAGTACCAGCAGAAGTAGCCGTACCGCTTTCACGAAACCAATCAGCTCCATTGCGAAGAATCAATGGTACTGCAGCCAGGGTTTCCACATTGTTGATAATGGTAGGTTTACCATAGAGTCCGCATTTGGCTGGAAAGGGAGGCTTAGGTGATGGCATTCCACGCTTTCCTTCGATGGAACTCATCAAAGCGGTTTCCTCACCACATACAAAGGCACCGGCGCCTTCCATCACATGGATATGCAGGGTTTTACCTGTTCCAAAAATATTTTCTCCCAGAATACCCGCTTCCATGGCATCTTCAATGGCCAGCTTCATGCGTTTTACAGCCAATGGATATTCCAGTCGAACATACACATAGGCCTCGTCAGCACCAATCCCTTTGGCAGCTATCATCATTCCTTCGAGCACACGGTGAGGATTTCCCTCCATCAGACTTCTATCCATAAAAGCACCCGGGTCGCCTTCATCACCATTGCAGATGACATATTTCTTTTCGTTGTTTTCAACACGGGCAAATTCCCATTTTTTACCGGTAGGGAAGCCGCCACCGCCACGTCCGCGTAGACCCGAGGCCAGAATGGTCTGACAAACGTCCACATCTGTCATGTCCACATAAGCTTTGCGGGCTGCAAAATATCCTCCATGAGAAATATATTCTTCAATATCTTCAGGATCAACATAGCCACATTCACCCAACACAACACGTTTTTGACGTTTGTAAAAGGGAATTTCTTCGTGGTTGCGGTTAATATCTCCGGTAGTAGGGTTTTTATACAACAAACGTTCCACCACATCGTGATGCATGAGCGTAGTTTCAACAATCTCTTTCACATCTGCAGGGGTAACTCTTACATACAAAACCTTGTCGGGATAGATATTTACTAAGGGCCCCATGGCACAAAACCCCTGACAACCACTTTCACTCAAATGAACATGCTCTTTGTCGTGATCCTTTTCTTTGTGAAGATCAACAATCACATCCAATCCCTGAGCCTCAATTTCGGCCTTAAAGGCTGCAAAAACCTCCAAAGCACCACTGGCTATACAACCGGTTCCAGCGCAGATTATCACTTTTTTGGTAATCGATTCCGTAGATTTTTTGTATTCATCAGCA
>JBFHGX010000124.1:0-11324 GCA_041582875.1 Bacteroidales bacterium
TATTCTGCCCTTGATGCAGATAGCGAAGGCGTGGAAGGAAAGTTTTATGTTTGGACGGAAACAGAATTAAAATCATTGCTTGGCAACGACTTTGATCTTTTTGCAAATTATTATAATGTTAATCCCACCGGGCATTGGGAGGATGGAAACTATGTTTTAATGAAAACCATGACTGATGAAGAATTTGCTATCAAAAATCATTTGGAGCTTCCTCATCTGGAATTGCTGGTTGAAAAGTGGAACGCACTGCTACTGCACTATCGGAACAAGCGAATTTCACCACAATTAGATGACAAAACCCTAACTTCATGGAACGCGATGATGATAACGGGTTACGTCCATGCCTGGAATGCAACGGACAAGGATGAGTATTTGAATTCTGCGAAACAAATTGGACAGTTTATTATTGATAAAATGCTAGACAAGGAGGGCAATTTATTGCATACTTACAAGGCGAATAAATCATCTGTTAATGGACATCTGGATGATTATGCTTTTACTGTCAGAGCTTTTTTGGATTTGTATGGGGCTACTTTGAATGAATTTTGGATCGTTAATACACTTGAATTGATGAAGTTGGCGGACGCCTATTTTTTCAATACCGAAACGGGATTATACTTTTTCACTTCAAGTCAGGACGACCCCTTATTTAATCGGGCTACCGACATTCACGACAATGTTCTCCCCTCGGGTAATGCAATGATGGCTAAAAATTTACATGAAATAAGCCTGTTAACGGGGGATCCCGAACTTCAGTACAAAGCAGTAAAAATGACAACTGACATTGTGAGTTCGGCCTCAGCATATCCGTCAGGTTATACTACCTGGTTGAATTTACTGTTGCAATTCAAACAAAAAAATATCGAAGTGGTTGTTACTGGCGAGCATGCAGAAAAAGTACTTCATAAAATACGAAAACACTTTCAACCGAACATTTATGTTACTGGTTGCAACCATCCTTCGGATTATTCTATTTTTAAGGATCGATTTATCGAAAATCAATTGAATATATACCTTTGTGTCGATGGTGCGTGTAGGTTGCCTTTTCACTCTGTTGAGGAATTGACATACGAACTGAAACAATTGTAAAGAAATGTATACTTCGGAGAGTTGCATTGAATTCCGGCCTGCATCACTTGTTGTAATTCAAAGCTTGAAAAAGAGAATGCCTCTGCCATAATTGGAAACCCCTTTAAATTAAACCAGTTCTTTAAATTACCAATCTCCAAATCATAAAATATCCATATTTTTACAGCTAAATATTTTAATACAGTCTAATGAAAAGATTACTATTTACCCTTGCCCTGCTCCTTTCTGTAGCTGCAAGCATGCTGGCTCAACCATGGACGGCGTTGCTTCCACATGACAAAATGGACCAAAACACCCTCAGTTTTTACGATTATCAGAAAGCCTTTAACGACTACTGGGAACCTTTTAACGTCGAAAAGGGATATTACTTCAACACAGATGGTGTTAAAACAAAAGCTGCTGGTTGGAAACAATTCAAACGTTGGGAATGGTATTGGGAAACTCGCGTCGATAAACAAACAGGTGCTTTTCCGGGAGCGTCCACCTGGCAAATTTACAAGGATATAAAAGCCAACAGAAGTATTACAGGAGACTGGTCTTCTATGGGACCCTCTGAAACGAATGGTGGTTATGCCGGGCTTGGCAGAATAAACGCCATAGCTTTTCATCCTACAAACGATGATATATTATACATCGGTGCAGCTGCAGGAGGTATTTGGAAAACCGATGATGGTGGATCCAATTGGATTCCGCTTGGCGATGAAAACGCAGCACTCGGCGTGGGCGATATTAAGGTGATTGCCAATGGTGGTACAGAAACCATTTATTTAGCTACCGGAGATAAGGATCATTCCGATACCTACTCTGTTGGCGTTCTGAAGTCAACTGACGGGGGATCAACCTGGCAAACCACCGGTCTAGATTGGAACCAAAGTCAAACACGTTTGATCTACAGATTACTTATTGATCCCAGCAATCAAAACATCTTGTATGCAGGCACTTCCAATGGACTTTATAAAACCACTGATGCTGGCGTAAATTGGACACAACTCATTACCACCGATTTTGTGGATATGGAATTCGACCCTTCCAATAGTGCTACCATTTACGGAAGTGATAAAGATGGAAAAGTCTATAAAAGCACCAATAGTGGCCAAAACTGGACAACTGTAAACAATGTGTCAGGTGGTCGAAGAACTGAGCTGGCGGTTAGCCCAGACGATCCTCTCGTGGTATATGCGTTGGTGGCCAACACATCTAACGGACTTAAAGGAATTTATAAATCCACCGATGGTGGTTCTTCATTTACCAATGTTTTTGATAGTTACAACCTCATGGGTTGGGACTGTAGTGGTAACGATGCTGGAGGTCAAGCCTGGTACGATTTGTGTATCGCTGCCGATCCAAACAATGCAAACATTGTGTTTGTTGGCGGAGTTAATACCTGGAAATCAAGCGATGGGGGAACTACTTGGGATATCAACAATCACTGGTCGAGTAACTGCGGAGGAACTGCAACTACTGTGCATGCAGACAAACATACCTTGGTTTTTCGCCACAACACTTCTGTCCTGTTCGAAGGTAATGATGGTGGAATCTACACCACTGACAACAGTGGAAATACATGGTCACACATTGGAAATACCCTTGAAATTAGTCAGATGTACAGGATTTCTACCGCTCAAACAAGCACGGTGGATGTCATTGCAGGATTGCAGGATAACGGAACCAAATCTCTTATGCCAAGTGGTTGGGACGATGTAATTGGTGGTGATGGCATGGAGTGCATCATCGATTATACAGATGATGATACGCAATATGGTTCCTTGTATTATGGAGATGTTTACCGCACTACTAACAAATGGAATTCTTCAGATTATATCTCCGGTGGTATTTCAGGTAGTGGTGCTTGGGTAACCCCATACACGTTGGATCCAAACGCGCACGAAACCATTTACATGGGATTTTCAGAAGTCTGGAAATCAACCAATCAGGGTGACAACTGGACACAAATCAGTAATTTTGGAGGCAACAACTTGCAATCGCTGGTGGTAGCTCCTTCAAACTCGGATTATATATATGCAGCCACTTCCAACACCTTGTATCAAACAACCAACGGTGGAAATAACTGGACCAACATTACCGGGTCGCTTCCTACAGGATCTGCAAGCATTACCTACATATGGGTGAAAAATGACGACCCACAAACACTTTGGGCAACTTTTGGTGGTTTTAATACGCTGGGCATTTTTGAATCGACCAATGGCGGAAGTTCCTGGGCCAACGTTTCCTCAGGACTACCCGAATTGCCTGTCAACTGCGTGATTCAGAATAAGCAAAACACGGCAGAAGTGGAGCTTTACGTTGGAACGGATGTGGGCGTTTATCTGAAATTGGGAACTGCCAATTGGGTTCCATTTTTCGATGGGCTGCCCAATGTGGTTGTCACTGAACTGGATATACGGTACGATGATGCTAATCCTGAGAATAGTTTGATTAGGGCAGGAACTTTTGGACGTGGTCTTTGGGAATCAGAGGTTTATTATAATTCATCGGCTGCTCCAACAGCCGATTTTACGGCAGATAATACTGCGGTCTCAGTTGATGAAATAGTAACCTTTACAGATTTAAGCTCAGGATCCATTGATACCTGGGCTTGGGATTTTGGTGATGGACAAGTTTCTTCAGATGAAAATCCGACACATAGTTACACCGCTGAAGGTACTTACACTGTTTCGCTCACCGTTTCTGGTACCAACGGATCAGACACTGAAATAAAAGTTGATTATATTACTGTGACCAGCATTCCGGCTCCTGTGGTCGATTTTGAAGGGACTCCCCTTTCGGGAACCGAACCCCTCGAGGTGACCTTCACTGATCTTTCTACAGGCGACATCAACGATTATAGTTGGGATTTTGGTGATGGAGAATCTTCAACTGATCAAAATCCTGTACACACTTATTTATCTGCTGGAGTTTACACGGTATCGCTGACTGCTACAGGATCAGGTGGCTCAAGCACCGAAACTAAAACCGATTATATCGAAGTAACAGCAATGCCCCCTGTATCTGATTTTGAAGCAACTCCATTGACGGGTAATGCTCCCTTATTTGTTCAATTCAACAGCTTATCAACAGGTGAAATCTACAGTTGGATATGGGATTTAGCCCCCGGAAGTACCGCATCAGGCGAAACAGTTTTCTTTACGTACGATACACCCGGATTGTACACCATCACACTTACTGTCACGGGGCCCAGTGGATCAGATGTGATGACCAAAACCGACTACATTGAAGTGTTGGCAACTGAACCTCCAGTTGTTGATTTCACTGCTGATCCTACCACGGGTGAAGCTCCACTTCAGGTGAACTTCAGTAACTTGACCTCAGGAGAGGTTGATCAATACGATTGGGATTTCGGTGACGGTGGAGTATCACAAGATGAAAACCCTTTGCACACCTATGTGTCAGCTGGTAACTACACAGTATCGCTCAAAGCGTCGGGACCCGGTGGAGTTGATCAGGAAACCAAGGTGGATTATATATTGATTCCTGTAGGGCTTAATGAAAACGAATCAGGAGCTTATTTGGTATATCCCAATCCGGTGAGTCATCTGCTTCAAATTAAATTCCCCGGAAAGTTGACCAGAAGTTTAACTTTATCTGATGTATCCGGAAAGGTAATAATGGAGAAACAAAGCTCTACGATTTCTGATCAGGTAAATATGTCATCCTTTAAATCGGGAATTTATTGGCTTACTATCCGTGAAAACGGTGATATTAAAGCTACTTTAAAGGTGATAAGAGAGTAACAACTCATGCAATAAACAAAAAGAGGCGTTGTATCCAGACATCGCCTCTTTTTGTTTATTGCGATTTTAAGCTAATATTGGCACCAAGTATTTTATATATTTGTTTGAAGTTCTTTGAGTCAAAATAGAAAACTATTAATCAAACCACCTATTAAATGAGAAAATTTACAGCGTTTTTGATTGTTTTTGCAGCCTTCATATGGTCACAACAATCACAGGCACAAGACAAAGCAGTATATCCCACTGCCATAACGGAGGCTTTTTATCATGATGTATATGGTCCACTCCGCAATATTCCGCCCCTTTCGAAAGCTGAAAGACAGGTCATGGAAATTAAAGCCAACAACAAACTCCTAAACCCTAAACTCAGGACACGTTCGTATCCGTTTGCAGAAAACGCATTGCCCAAAGGTGATGATGCCGTTTGGCAAAAAACAATGGGTTCAACGAAGAATGGTAAACTCCCTATATTGAATTTTGAGGGACAGACTTCCCCATACTACCCTCCTGATGCCAACGGAGCTGTAGGCCCCAACCATTATATGCAAACCGTTAATACTACATACGCCATCTGGAATAAAGCAGGCACACAAGTGGTTGCCCCAACGGCTATGAACACATTGTTTTCGGGTGTTCCCGGATCGAGCAATAACGATGGCGACCCACTCATTTTGTTTGATTCGCAAGCAGATAAATGGTTGGCAGTAGAGTTTTCTATTACGGGAAGCCCCGACTACATGTTGTTGGCAGTATCACAAACCAACGATCCAACAGGATCATGGGATAGATGGTCGTTTGTAATGAATGGAATGCCTGATTACGAAAAAATTGGCATCTGGCAGGATGGCTATTATATGGCCACCAATACCTCAAGTGGTGATGATGTTTATGTTTTCGAGCGTGATGTAATGATTGCTGGCGGAGCGTCTCCACAAATGGTTCAATTTAATAATCCTTGGGTGCCAACAACAATCGATGGATTCCATTGCATCCTCCCATTGGACAATGATGGCCCTTTTGCTCCTGCAGGAACTCCCGGTCTGTTTATCACCATCAACGACGATGCCATTGGCGGCGGAAATGATGAGTTATGGCTGTACGAATGTGATATGGATTGGACAACTCCCTCGAGCTCAACTTTCAACAGGACTCAACAACTGACAGTTTCTCCCTTCGATAGCAATTTTGGAAATACATGGGATAACATTGTTCAACCCGGAACTTCTCAAAAGCTGGATGCCATCCCTATGGTATTGATGTACAGAGCACAATACCGCAATTTTGGCACTTCTCAAGCCATTGTATGTACACATACAGTCGACCTGGATGCTACTGATCATGCGGGATTGCGTTGGTATGAACTTGAAAACACAGCCGGAACCTGGGGAATTCGTCAACAAGGAACCTACGGCCCGGATGAGCATCACCGCTGGATGGGTAGCATTGCTATGAACGCTAGTCATGAAATTGGTCTTGGTTACTCTATCTCAAGCAGTACCATTTATCCCGGTATAAGGTATGTTGGACAATCTTCTGCAGAAAATGCGCTCGCAAGTGGAAACCTTGACATTACAGAAGAAATCATTCAAACTTCCTCAAATTCACAAACAGGAGCCAACCGTTGGGGTGATTATGCCAACATGAGCGTTGATCCTTCTGACGACGAAACTTTTTGGTTTACCACTGAATATATTGGTAGCGGTGGATCTCGAAAATCAAAAATAGCTTCTTTCCAGATAGGACCCGCTGTACTTGCCGCCAATTTTACTGCCGATTTTACCCAGGTTGAAGTGGGTAATGCAGTACAGTTTACCGACCTTTCATCAGGTCCACCAACCTCATGGACCTGGACATTTACCGGAGGTACTCCCTCCACTTTTTCTGGACAAAATCCACCTCCGGTTCAATACAATGCAGTTGGAGTTTACGACGTAACCCTTGAAGTTAGCGATGGTAGTGGAACAGATATTATGACCAAATCGGACTATATTGAAGTAATCAACTGTGGAGTTTCTACTTTTCCATTTACAGAAGATTTTGAAAATGGAGGAGCCATTCCGGATTGTTGGACGCAGGAATACATTTCGGGAAACAATGTCAACTGGCAGTTCATCGAAGGAAATGGAGGGTCAAACCCTTCCTCGGCCCATTCAGGAAGCTACAATGGTTGCTTAAAAGATGAATCAACCTCCAGTGATAAAAGCAATTTAGTGACCCCACTGCTTGATCTTTCAGGATTTTCGACAGCTTGGGTTACCTTTTGGCATACTCAGGAGTTTTGGTCACCCGATCAGGATGAACTTAAGGTGTATTATAAAACTTCCGCTTCAGGATCGTGGAATTTACTGGCCTCTTTTACTTCAAGTATTGCCACCTGGACCAAAGATTCTTTGGATCTCCCCTCCATCAATGGCAGTTACTACATAGCTTTTGAGGGCAATGCCCAATATGGATATGGTGTTTGTCTGGACGATGTAACGGTTGATGGAGCAGGTGCTGTGGCCATTGTGGCAGATTTCACAGCCGACCCTGAATCTGGCCCAGCGCCACTTTCTGTTGATTTTCATGATCAGTCATCGGGAAGTATCGATACCTGGGATTGGGACTTTGGTGATGGAAATGGTTCTACAGATCAATTTCCAACCCATATCTATTCTACGGAGGGAACTTATTCGGTTAGTCTGACCGTGACAGGTCCATCGGGATCGGATACCGAAACTAAAACAGATTTCATTACCGTCTCAAGCATTCCTGCACCCATCACTGATTTTGAAGGGACTCCATTATCAGGAACAGAGCCACTGGAAGTTATCTTTACGGATTTGTCAGTGGGAGATATTGACACCTGGTCATGGGAGTTTGGAGATGGAGAACAATCCACTGAACAAAATCCCATATATACTTACAATAGTTATGGTTTATACACTGTGGCACTCACCACTTCTGGACCAGGAGGAAATAGTACAGAAACCAAAACAGACTACATTGAAGTTTTGGCAACTTCACCGACAGCTGATTTTATGGGGGATCCAACCTCAGGAACAGAGCCCCTTTTGGTTTCTTTTACCGATTTATCTGCTGGAGAAATTGATACCTGGACCTGGGAATTTGGTGATGGAGCCAACTCTCCGGAGCAAAATCCTATTCATGAATATACCACTGCCGGTGTTTATACCGTAACGCTTTCTGTTTCCGGACCCGGCGGTACTGATATCATGTCTAAATCTGATTACATTCTTGTTCTGGCTATTGAGGCTCCGGTGGCTGATTTCATGGGAGATCCTACTTTTGGAGAAGCTCCTTTGCAAGTAACTTTTAATAACCAAACTACAGGAGAGGTTGAACAATACGATTGGGATTTCGGTGACGGTGGAGTATCTCAGGATGAAAATCCTGTTCATGAGTATGTTACTGTGGGTAATTATTCGGTATCTCTCACCGCTACGGGCCCTGGGGGTGTAGATACGGAAACCAAAGTAGATTATATCCTTATCCCGGTAGGATTGAATGATAAACCTGTTGCAGCTTATTTTGTGTATCCTAACCCGGTAAGTCAAAACCTTCAGGTTGTTTTTCCAGATGAGCAACCTCGACAACTCACTTTAAGAGATGAAAATGGTTTGGAAGTATTGCAAATGAGTTCGCAAAACAAAGAAGACCAGTTGGATATGACGAACCTTCCTTCAGGGATTTATTATCTGACCATTCAGGAAAATGGCGAACCCAAAGCCACTGTGAAAGTACTTAGAAAATAAAATATGCTCGAGTAAAAAAAGGCGCTGTCAATCAATAGCGCCTTTTTTTTGTTCCATAAAACTAGGGTATAACCACCAGCTTACCCTGGTATTGCTTGTCTCCCTGAGTCAGAATGATCAGGTAAACTCCTTGATTTAAGGAGGAAACATCTGTCTGTAAACCAGTATTCCCCATCCATTTTGCCGAAAGATTGCTTTTCTTTCCGTCCATGCCCACAGCCATTAGTTGAACAGGTATATTTTCATAATTAATTCCATCCAAAAGGATGATATCTTTTGCAGGATTAGGGATAATCGATAACTGAGTAATGACGGGGTAATGATAATTCAAATTCGATTGAACACCTGCACTTCCGTTAAACAACTCCAATCCACCCGAATAGTTACCAACAATCATTTGCAGCGACTCCTCCCCTCGCAAACCGCCGATAGCAGCACCAGTACGCATTCCTCTGTCAAAATCTACATCTGTTGTGTCGAGCAAAACGTTTAGCTGATCCGATGGCTCAAATTTTCCATCCAAGTTTCCATCGATATCCGTAAAATAAAAAATATCCCCTTGTTCTGATCCGGTTAGCAAGCCTGTTTCTCCAGATCGATCCGTAAAGAAGCAGGGAACACTATATCCATCGTAAGATAAGTTGTAGTCGGTTACATTCACCTTACCCAAACTATCGGTGACATACTCAAATTGAAGATTTTCAGGAGTTCCCACATTATGATAGTAATTCAAATTACCCGCTTGTTCTCCAATCACAAGGTCTAAAAGTCCGTCTTTATCCAAATCATAAAGCTGTGGTGCGCTGTACTGACCTACATCAATTGCGGCGTAATATTCATCCGAAAGTGAAAAATTACCTTCCCCATTATTTAGCACCTTTAACAGCTTACCATCTGCTTTGCCTACCAACATATCAGGATCACCATCACCATCCAAATCACCAAAAGTTGGAATCAATCCTGCGAGTTCTAATCCGGAAAGTGCGGCAAAATCAGTATTCCACAACTGAAAAACAGGACTTTGAGCAGTTCCTACATTTTTGTAATATCCCAATCGAGCATAATATACCGATTTCAAGAAGTAATTGTCGTAATACGAGTATGCATAATAACCATAATTCCCAATGAATAAATCCTTTAGTCCATCATCATCCAGATCATAAATTACCGGATAAGCTCCTGATCCACGATCAATCATTTTGTCCTGAAGAAACTCAAAAGTTTCCAATTCAAATTGAGGCACTTCTGAAGTTCCATGGTTAAGATATAGCCAAGAATTCTGAAAATTATCGGAAGTAATCAATCCTGGATCGAATACACCCACCAGCAAATCTTTTAAACCATCGTTATTCACATCAATTAGTGATGCTGCTGGCATGGCAAATAACCTGACTGCGCTGTTCTCAGCGGGAAATAATGTATCCACCTCTCCAATATGTGCCAGCTCATCCGAGCCATCGTTATATAGAGCAAACAATCCCGGAAAATCCACATCTCCCAACAATAAATCCTGCCTGCCATTTCCTGTCAGATCGGTAAATAAAAGTGTTGAACCGGTATGCCTTTCGGCAACGGGTGCTATATCATCTGGAGCAGAAAATGAACCCAGACATGTATCTAAAAACAACTGATTCGACTCGTCACTTTCAGCAAATTGTCCCCAACAATAGGTCGTCTGCATGAAGTCGAGAGAATCAGGGACACCATATTTCTCCATCGACATGTTTTGGTGCATTTCTAAAAAAGACCCCAATCCCCAAAAGCTCAGGATATCCAAATCGCCATCGTTATCCACATCCACAATCCCCGGATAATCAGCATTGGTAACAAAAATATTTACATATCCACCTCCCTGAAATGAAGTTAAATAGGGATAAACTACACGCTGGAATTTAAGTTCTTCATCAGAATTATTTCGGTACACCATCATACTCGCATAACCCGGTGAATACGTGAAAATATCCATTTTTCCATCAAAGTCGTAATCAACAAATTTTACCCAATCCGAAAAATCAGGAAGCCAATGGGCATATTCTGGAGCATAGATATAGCTTATCTCATCCGCAACACCTTCATTTATAAAACACAATTTCCGGTTGCCCCTTCGATCAAAGACCAGCAAATCCAAAATGCCATCCAAATTGAGGTCAACGGCATTGAATTGAGCCGCATCCAGACCGCCAGTCCAGGCCAATTCAAGGGGGACATTAAATTCATCCTGAACATTGGTTGAACGTGCATCTTGAGACAGACCTTGTAGTTGAAAAAAGACAAAACCAATTAAGATAAAGAAAACAGCGCAAACTTTTTGGTTTCTCATGTGTACGGAAGTGTTGTTAAAGATGTTTAAATAAGCAAAAACCGTACCCTATTCACCAGATCCTTACCCTTATTTTTCGCATCTTTGTTACTGAAAACATTTTATTATGGGAAAAATACTCGTTACGGATGACGAAAGTAGCATCCGTAGAACGTTAAAAGATATACTTGAGTTCGAAAAACACGAAGTCGATTTAGCCCCTGATGGCAATACGTGCCTCGAATTGGCTCGTGGCACCAGCTATGATGTCATTCTTCTGGATATCAAAATGCCCGAAATGGATGGCATGGAAGTATTGGAAAAGCTTATGCTTTTTTCAGAAGCTCCCGTGATCATGATCTCAGGACATGGAACCATTCAGACAGCCGTAGAGGCCATCAAAAAAGGCGCTTATGATTTTATTGTTAA
>JBFHGX010000125.1:0-11277 GCA_041582875.1 Bacteroidales bacterium
GCGGTAGATTCGAATGTAAAACGACAGGGCTTTTTGGTTGACAACGGAAAGGCGTGTACTATCATGATTATCCAGCACATAGTTTTTCAATGATTGACGCACCTGATTTTTATAGTTGTTATAGTCTCTGGGCAACCGGTCGGAATAGCGTACAGCATTGGTCAAATGGGCAAAGGCTACTCGTCCTGTCAGAGAATCCGATAAGTATTCGTGCCAATGCACTTTGGAAATATAATATTTAGGAACCTCCGAATGAGGCTTTTTTAGTTGATACCGAGTGGCCTTCTTAAGGCACTTTTCGTATTCTCCTTTTTCAAATAATTGCTGAAGACGGTTTTTCATCTTGCTAGTTTGTTGTCCAAACGCAACACCGGAAGTCAAGAAAACCAGAAAAATTATTATTGTAGTTGAGCGCATAACCTACAAACGAGTATGGGGTTCATTTATTTTTTGAGAAATTCCAACAATGAAGAAATGTTTATTTTACAAATCCTGATAACAGTCCATGAACATGAGCGCTACTAAATTATTGGCATCAGATATCGAAATATTCATATTAGCGCCAGTAATACCGAACATGAATTGAAATGAGCTTTAAATTCGCTTCGCTCTTAAAACCTCTTCAATTCTATATCAGCATTATGCCTTGAATAAGCGTAGAAGCTAACTTCATTTTATAAATGGTATTACTTACTACATACATTGGAGACAGCAAGAAAAACGACGCAACGACACCTTTACTCAGCTAAAATTGAAATAAATCCATACCTCAGACACCATATGTGTCATTAGCATATCATGTTATTCAATTAATTCAGGTATAATCTCGAAAAATAAGCGGTAATCGGAACTGGAAAAATACTGAGAGTCACCATTGCCAATATCCTCACTGAAAGCTTTGTAAATACTATTAAACATGGTACGCGACATGCGGTAATCGGTAGTAAGTGCGGTGATAGAAGTCAACAGGTCAGCTTCAGAATAGTATTTATTAAATTGCATCAATCCATAATGACTCGAAATTGCCTGCGGCACGAAATATAAAAAGGTTCCCTTGTATTCAGTATTGCTAGCAACATATTCTCCTTTGAGTTTATCCTTCATGGCATAGGTAATCTTTTTCAAAGGATAAATCATTTTCATATTTCTGGAAGGTTTAATCTTGAACTCAAGTCCCAACGGTGCATCCAAATCAGGCGTGGGTTTATTACCCACTCCTGCATTTTTTAATTTTTGTACCAATTCCGCATCATTCACCAATTTAAAATCCACTGTTTTGGTAATCAACCCTGTTTCAATATAGGGATTATAATAATCCTTAGAAAAGGAGGTGTTCATTTCAATGTCACAATGCAGGGTATTAAAATAGTAGTAGTAATAAAGGGTTTTTTCGAATTGCTGGTATTGTTCACCCGAGGTCCACATCAATTCATCACCAAAGCCTCCCAGGAATACATTGGAATAGTGGATACCTTTTTTAAAATGGGTTTCTTGTTTGCTACCGTAATCAGACTTTATCTTCATATGAATTACCCCATCACCGTGATTTGCGTCCCAACCTGTAAAGCTGATGGATTCTTTGTTTAATTTTTTAGCGACCTCTATACTGGGGATCGTATAAATGAGGTACTCGTTGCCATAAAAAATGAGCACGGCTTTTTCGGAAGAACTGGAAGTGAGACTATTTCGATATGTCACAAGGTATGGGCGTCCTTCTTCCAGCTGATTGAAAACATCTATCTGCCTGTCAAACTCGGGACTTAGTGCGGCAGCGATATTATTTTTCTTAATTTCCAACTGCTGAGCGGCCATCTTTTTTTCTTCCTCCCGTTTCAGCCGAGCCAACTCTTCCTGACGTGCCTGTTCTTTCCGTTGCCGTTCTGCTTCCATGGCTTTTTCATATTCATCGTCTACCGAAATAATGACAGGCGAAAGTTTTTTGAGTATGTCGGCCTTGGGATTGAAGGCGTAGCACTTCTCCAATGTTTTTTTTGCCATGATCCAATCCTTCTTGCCTGCGTAGCACTGGGCACGTAAGGCTTCGATGGTGGCATTGCTTCCGCCTCCGGCTTCAACGGATTTCTCAAGCTGATTTAGGGCTTCGTCGTAATTTGACGACTCAAAAAGTTCCTCAGCTGCATAATAATAAGCGATGGATTTGGCCTGATTGTTCTGCCCGAACGCTGAAATGACAGTCGTGACAATCAAGGTAGCCGTTAAAATTATATATCTCATATTCAATCTAGTATCTGTAAAAATATTCAGTGATTTTGTATCCTTGCGACTTGTATTGCTCCTTCATCTCATCCACCTTATCGTGAACACGACCCCCACATTTTTTATCCCTCGCTTTAATTTCCCTTTTAACTTCTTCAATATCTGTATCACTGCCATCATTTCTAATCAACAGCAATCCATTCCAGTATTCATATCTACCTGTAATTGAAGCTGTTTGAATGGGGTCGATTAGCCAATTGCCGCTCGAGTCTAAATACCCCTCCTCATAAAGGTTAATATTTACGCTGCCATCTTTTTCACATGAAACCTCAATTTCGCGACTGGAAATATATTTTATCACCTTGGCGATACCCTCTCTGGGCTTATAATCGAGTATTCGGTAATCCACAAACGGAAAAATGGTTTTGCCGGTTTTTGTGTTCACCACGCCAAACTTTCCATTCTCCTGTTTTATCTCAAAATTACTGTTGTCGGTTTCTGTGGAGGCAACACCCGACCACGGATCATCGGCATTTTGTTCAGACTCCCTGCCTTCCCACGAATTACCCCCTGATTCCGACTTCCCCACACTACTCCACGGATCATTGTTGCCGTTGCTTTCAGCGATCCCGAAATCATCAACAGCATGGTTATCAGCTTCATCCAGACTTTCCCACATGCTTTCATTTGGATCAGGTGTTTCGGCCAGGGTTTCTTTTTCCTTCTTTTCTCGATTGTTATAGGCTTCGGCAATGGCATCAATTTCTCGGATGGGCACCTCCAACCTGGTGACTTCCAAGCCATAAAAGGTCATTTGGTTGGCATATTTAAACGTGTTGAAAGCTGTTTTGTTCGACTTAGTTGGGCAATCGCTCCACTGAATAAAATCGAGCCAATCCTTCGGACTTCCCGGCACGATGTCGTTGCCCGTGGCACCTTCGGCCGTAATCAGAAAATGCGCCCTTGAATTGATTTCGCGGTAGCCGGAGGCACCTTCGTTGGAACCCCAGGTGGCCTCCTTGGTCATTTGTAAATTATTGATAAACTTCTTGCCACAGACATCCAGGTCTTTTACTGATACATATTTTGGATCTAACTGTGTGGACACATAGTACTTGAGCTCAACGGTGCCGGGTCGCAGGCTAAGGTATCTTTTCAGCAAGTCGGGATACTTGGCCAGGGTACTTTCGTCGAGACGGGTATAATCGCTGGCCATGACCGAGCTACCCCGTTTCCAGCGAAAAAGGTATTTTTCAACAGGTTCGCCCAACAACGTCCACAGCTCGATATTGATATGCATTTCCTTGACCAACCCCGTTCGATCGAGTGCACTGATGCTGAACTCACTGGCATCAATGCGTCCGCTGATAAACCTACCGTCTTTTTTTTCAACCTTTTTGGAAAAGTTGGATTGTGACGATACAGAAAACACCATGCTCAATATAGGTAGCAGAATTAAAAGTAATCGCTTCATTGTTTATGGAACTGATTAAGATATTTGTTGACTATCTTTTAATCCTATTGCTTTACGTAAACAGTTTCATTGTGATACTGAAACGAAGAAACAGGGTAATTGAGAGGAAAATCAATTTCAATGCTGGGAAAACCGTAATGCCAAAAACCAGATTCGGCATAGTAATACCTGTTTTCCTGTTTTTGAATCCACCAGTTTCCATAGAATTTCTTTCCATCCGGCCATGAAGGATCATTGTAAATTGTGTATTCAGAAGTGCCATCGTCCAGCAATTCGCAATATAATACCGAGTTAGCACCATTACCTTGATAATTTTCCACTCGATAGGTACCAAGTGCAGATTCTTTGTAAATGGAACTGGAATCAACTTCAATTTTAAGTTTCGCAGACACATTCAATTTTTCCTCACTAAAATCCGGATTCCTATACACAATATCAAAGGTAAAATCCTGATCAGCATCAGCGTTTGTGCTAAAAGTGACTTTCACGGTACCCGCATGCGAAAAATTGCTCAAGGTTACATTGGAATTCGAAATGTTGTCTATCGAAATATATTCCGGCGTAACAGCCAAACGATTGGCATTGATGACGTAACCGTTTTTATCGTCTAGATTTTCCACCGTACCATTCAGTCCCGGCACCAGACTCGAAACTTGATTCCAGTAGCCGGTAAACGTGTTGATATTGGCCACCAATTCGAGGGTAACATCCGAACTTTGCCGGTCGTTTTTATAAAGCGTTCGATAGGTGGCATCTATACCCAATTGGTAGGGGATATCGTTTTCAAACTCCACCATCGACGCCCGGAGTTCATTAGTCAAATCAAACTCGAAGGGTTTATAACTTCGGGTGAGCATGGTGCCCGTTTGATCGAACACCAACACAAATTCGGTGGCCAGGGCCAGGGTAGCTGCACCAATCAAAAACGGATTTCCTGAAATCAAAGTTCCGTTAAAAATGCCGATGGTAGCTCCGGTGGCAATTACCAAGCCCGTAAAGTAGCGCATGTCATCGGTTAGTTGCTGGTCCCAGGCAACAAAGGCCCGTGAGGTATTCAAACTGTCGTTGAATTGTTGCAAATGAATGTGGTCGAAGTTAAAAAACTCAGGATTGGCTTTGATGAACTGAGCAACCTCCTGTTTTTGATCAGTGGTTGCCGAGGCAAACGACTGATCAAAAGTACTCTTCTGATTCTTCAGAACTTGCATATGCTCTACTGAAATTTGTAATTCTCCTTGCTGAATCATCTGCTCAACCTCAGCAATTACTCCTGCTACACTTTGTTGATACGTGCTGATTAGTTCATCAGGATTGGCAATGGGCTCCAATTCATTCACCATAAAATCAAAGGAATAGCTCACCTCATTCAACACCACAACAAGCACCTGATTACCTGCAATAAAGGGCATGGTAAACACCAACTGATTGGAAGTGGTTCTGGTAAGCGTTATATCCTTTCCGCCGATAGTAGCTATATAACTTTCTTGCGGGAAGTCGTAGTCGATGGCTGTAATAGTTACCTGTTCAAAAGGAGACACATCTGACTTATCAAGATACACATCAATGGACTGGGTAGGATCTTCATCATCACCGAACAACGTTTCGCAACCTGAATTGGTGACAGATAGGATGGCCATTAGTAAAACCATTGGCAATAGATTTTTAACAAACTTCATAGTTAACGTTTTTGATAAACCTGACCTGAAATATTGATGGAAGAACCATTACAAGTGATGTTCAGCATGTCGGAACCCGGAGTTTCAGGAATCTGACCACAATCATTTTCAACGCTGGTGTAATTGAGTTGAACATTGCCATCGCCAAGATCAGTCCAGTTGTGATTGAACTTTACACGACATAATATCACGCAGTTATCTCCATATCCATCCATAATAACATTACTCACATAGCCTGTACCATTGCTGTTAAAATAAAACACCTTTTCAGCTTCGGACGCATTGCAATCACTTATATTTTGTACCCAAGTACCAGTAAAACAAGGGCCGTCACCATCATCACTTTCTTTAACAATAGTCCAGGGATCGTCGAATTCACCGGTGGGTGAAATATTGTATTGGGTTCCACCAATGACTTCGCTAGCACTGAGGGTAAACGAAGGAGAAACGGGGCCCACTGCCCTTTCGGGAATACTGGTATACACCGTATTGTTATATGTAATCCAGAAATCAACATTAACAGATTCCTTATCTCCTGAGGAAGCCTCGAAGAGGTTTCCCGGGCGATGTTCAGGTACTATTTCAGGAAATTTGGGCTGCACACGCACGCCATCTACATAAAACTCCAAGGGTTCATCAGTAGTCCAACCTGTGGCCCAGAAATCGATATCGGTATAGTCTTTTTTCTTTTCACAAGATTGGAATAAAAGGGACAATACAAAAATGAATAACGTTAGGTAAGTGAAAATTGAATTTTTCATATCTTATGCATACTTATTTCATGAGAGCTTACTTCCTGACAAATTTCCAACTGCCTTCACCTGCGTTTAGCACCATTGTATTTCTATCAGGAAAAGAATAAGCAATTTCAACATAATCAGTCCCATCAGCAATTTTCAAAATATTGTTTTCTGCATAGTAAATGGCAGTCGTCTGATAAGGTTCACTTTGTATGGTTTCTTCGACATTATCAAATGAACAATTATCCAAATCCAGACCATAATAAGTGTAGTTTTTATGTCGATAAAAATCACTAACGTGAATAGTAGTTTCAGTAATTTCCCAATTAGAATAATCAGTTGATGTACCCCAGGATACAATACTAGGACATTCTTCAAAATAATATATAAACCAATGCCCCATAGGATACCCTTCTATTTCAACCGCCTCCCACTTCCCAAGCAATGGGTCAACATCCACAGAAAGTGTAGCAGTCTGGGTCATGGTTTCTTCACTAAACCCGTTAAAACTATAGTTCACATCAAAAGTAAAATCCTGATCAGTAATTTCTTCAGTTGAAAAAGTCACTTTAAGTTCCCCTTCCACATTTTCAACGCTATAAGTCACCTTATTGTTTGAAACATTGCTTATTGACAAGTAATTGGCATGAATTTGTTTACTGGCACTTCTCACTGAAGTCAAATCGGAAATGAGTTTGGGTTTGATTTGAATAACCTCCGGTAAAAATTCATTGATCCGGTCAAAAAGACTTCTGAACACGCTGAGGTAGGAAACAAAACTTTGAATACTGCTCATGTTTGATGAGCCATATTGGGCATTCAGGTTGTTATAAATACCTGAAATGGGCAGGGTTTGTTTCTGCTTGTTGGTAAACATCAAAGCTGCTTTACCATCTATATTCAATTCATCCACAATGGATTCGAATTCAGTCAGCTGATTGGTGGCAATATTATCTGCCTCAAGAGCAAGTAAAAAGTTACCAATTCCAATGCCCGCGCCAATGGCAGCACCCAATCCATTGCCAATCACAGGAAACCATGAACCAGCTATTGCTCCCGCAGCTGTCCATGCAATGATTTTACGCGCCTGCGAAATCAATAAAATTCGGGCTGTAACAAATCGGGCGTAAGCCGCATTAAAATCAGATTCACTGTCGTAAATGCTTTTGGTTTGGGTTAAGCTTTTAACTGCGATCATGTATTCATCCATGGCTAAATTTAATGCCTCAACATCCGATTTGTTGGCCTCAATAAACTGAGCAGCTTCCAGTTTTTCGGCTTCGGTAGCCGATTGAAAAGCCTGTTCAGCATCAGCAAACAATTGGCTGATGCGCTCAAGTTCGAGGGTATACATTTGTTTTTGATCGGCAGGAACCAATTCATCAATCAAGGCCACATTTGCAGTGGTGCGGGTTTGTTGCTCCTGAATAAAGGATCCTACATATTCCTCAGGATTACCAACCTGAGGAACCGACAACATATTGAATGCCAATTCATACGAAAAATCATTGATGTCGAATTCTAAAAATGTTTCACCTACGGGAAGCACTGGAACAATAAACACCAGTTTTTCATCAATATTAAACAACCTGACATCAATTCCGCCAATTCTGCCTGTGTACTCATCGGCACTCAGGATTACATTTTCGTAGGTAATTTCAACTGACTCAAAAGGGTTGATTTCATACTTTTGGGTATAAAGAATGACTTCATCTTCATCATCGCCCCCAAATGCATCGTCGACAAGACTACACCCAGGCAACAAAATAATTGTGGTTGCAATAAAAAAGGCAAAAAGAGAGAAAAGGAGTTTCAAAGAATGGTTCATATCCGTAATAAATAAAGTTTTTAAGCATTTGAACAGGCAAATTAAATGGAATCATTCTAAACAGACAAGTTATTTAGAATGATTCCACATTGATATTTATCATAAACAATATTGGGAGCATGGTGTTTTTCATCTATCAAGGAGTTCTGCGGAAACGAATCATCTTTTTTTGATCTATCGAAAGCAAAGCTGATTTTACAGATACACCCCCTTGTTTTCAGTATAAAAATGGATGCATAAAGCAGGTGAGATAAGCAAGTTCTTTCAATTGTGGATGCTTGAAAATGAACTTATTTTCTCACCGCACAGAATCCCACAACCTAGTGGGTTCCAAAACAACCATCTGTAAATAAAAAAAAAGCATAACTTTGAACAAAACTAAATTATTGATATTATGCAAACTCCCATCAAATCGTTCATACTAGCTACTGGTGTGATCATCCTACTGTCAATATTTATTAAGGATATTAAAGCCTGTACCCGCGTTATGTATCAAGGGCCAAACGGAACAATCCTGACAGCACGTTCGATGGATTGGAAAACGGAAATCCCAGCCAACCTGTGGATCTTTCCCAGAGGAATGGAGAGAAATGGAGCAGTTGGCTCGAATTCAATCACCTGGACATCAAAATACGGCAGCCTTATTGCAAGCGCATGGGACATTGCCTCAGCAGATGGCATGAACGAAAAAGGACTGGTAGCCAATCTTCTTTGGCTGGCCGAATCGAAATACCCTGAATATGATACTTCTAAAAACATAAACGGACTAAGTATATCTTTGTGGGCTCAATATGTATTGGATAATTTTGCAACCGTCACAGAAGCTGTAAATGCTTTGAGCAAGGAAGATTTTGTCATTGTCTCTTCCACCATCCCGGGAACGGACAGATTTACCGCGCTTCACCTATCGATATCAGATAGCAGTGGCGACAATGCTATTTTCGAGTACATCGACGGAAAACTGGTGATCCATCACAACATGGCCTATCAGGTGATGACCAATTCACCCACGTTTGAAAAACAATTGGCCATCAATACCTATTGGGAAGGTATTCCGGGAACCATCATGTTACCCGGTACAAACCGTGCAGCCGACCGTTTTGTCAGGGCCTCCTATTATATCAATGCGATTCCTAAAACAGACAATACAAGGGTCGCCGTGGCTAGTGTTTTTAGCGTGATCAGAAACTGTTCGGTGCCCTTTGGAATTACGTCCAAAGATGAGCCCAATATTTCATCCACCAGGTGGAGGTCTGTTTCAGATCAAAAAAATAAGGTTTATTACTTCGAAACCGTACTGACGCCCAATGTTTTTTGGGTAGAAATGAAAGACATCGATTTCAGCGAGAACACCCCAACCCGAATGCTTCAGGTAGGAAATGACCTAAACTATTCTGGAAATGTGGCCGCATTATTTACTGAAAAAGAACCCTTTGTATTTGCAGGATTGTAAAATATTTAAACATCATCTACAGCTTTTCTTCACCTAAAGAAGTCAAGCGCTGAATCATAACACAGTTAGCATTAATTAAGCATGCTTTGTAGTTGTTTTAAGAGTATTCATTCATTATTTCACAAAACAAAACGCTTGTCCTTTTCTACTATTTATTAACTTTGATCCAAAGTAAAACGTAAAAATAACCATGTCGAAAAGGCAAGATTTAAAGAAGGAAGAGAAAGCCAAAATAATAAAGAAGCAGGAAAAAAAAGCAGCTCAAAAGAAGTTTCTAAAAGACTTTATTCCGCTCATTGTAGCTGTAGTTTTGTGGGTAATTACCCTTTCCTTATTGCATTTACCATCCATAAAAAATGAGGTGCAGTATTTTTTCACCAATTTTACCATCAACTCTACCCTTTTGGTTGGGAAACTTTTATTTATTCCTATTCAAAGCCATAACTTTCCCAATATCACCGTAGATGGTTTCACCATGAAAGTAGTGATGGAGTGTACGGCTTATAATTTTTACATTTTTGTTATTTTCCTAAGTTTACTTTCCCCGGTAAGGTTTAAACAAAGAATAATCACGTTGATCATCTTTCTGGGGGCAGTTTTTATCGTCAACAACCTGCGTTTTATTGTACTTGGATACATTGGTCAACATTCGGCAAGTGTTTTTCATTTTTTACACGATTACCTGTGGAATATTCTCTTTGGTTTAATGGTGTTTATTATTTGGGCTTGGAGATATGGAGGATTTGAATCTGTAAAAAACGAAATGAAAGATAATTAATTACTCAACTTTAGATTTATGAAAATACTGCAATCGCCCATAAACAAGGTCATTCTTCTTATTCTTATATCCATCGTTGTGTTTACCGGATGGGAAGCTGGTATTGAGCAATACTACTTGAAGCTATTGGTTGGGACGACGAACCTGACCGTAGGTTCCATAAAAGAAGGCACAAGTGTTGAAATAGTGTCAACCGGGTTGCCCGACGAACCCTATCAATTCAAGGTGAATACAATTATTCAAGGTAGAAAAGGAAGCTATCCGCAAGAAATTGGAGGTTTGCTACAGCCTTTCGTTATTGTACTTTCATGGCAAATATTTCTTTTTTTCGTCCTAAGTCTTAATTCAGCATTACGATCGCTTGGCATGAACTTTTTGGTATTTCTTCTCCTTCAGGTTTTATTTCTTGTATTGTTAACGGGTTACTACTCTTCGGATATGCAGAAATTTTTATACGAGGTGATGATGGATAGCTTTTACGTGATAGCTATTATATTGGTAATTAAAGACAATATGCTATTTCCTGTTTTCAGGAAACAGAAATGATAAATACAATATTTTTACCAAAAAAAAGACCAATGACTTATCAGTTCAAAATCACCCTCAAACACACCTCAGATCCCAAAGTCTGGCGTCGGATTACCGTACCATCAAACATCAGTTTTTACGATTTTCATGTGGCCATACAGGTAGTTTTTGGGTGGGAGAATGCCCATCTTTTTGTTTTTTCACCCAAAGGTTGGGCATCCTATCCTCAAATTGAAGAAATCATAGATGAGGATCAAGAATTATTGAGTCCGGATAGCCAGTCGGCTGATGAGGTAAAACTATCGGATATTTTCAAAAAAGAAAAACAAAAGTTCACTTACATCTACGATTTTGGGGATGACTGGCACCATGACATTGTTTTGGAGAAAATCCTGACCGAAAAATCAATGTATCCCCTTTTGCTGGATGGTAAAGGAGCTTGTCCCCCGGAAGATTGTGGTGGCCCTGGAGGATATATGCAATTGCGTGAAGTACTAGCCGACAAAAACAATCCTGATTACGAGGAATATAAAGAATGGTATATATATGAAGATCAAGAGCATTGGGATGCCGATAAGTTTGA
>JBFHGX010000126.1:0-11210 GCA_041582875.1 Bacteroidales bacterium
GAACAAAAGGAGTTTTGTTTTGATACCGAAACCACGGGTGTGGACGCCAACAATGCTGAGTTGGTGGGCATGTCGTTTGCCATCAAAGCACATCAGGCTTGGTATGTTCCTGTGTCGGACAATTATAACGAAGCCTTGCAAACGGTTAGTTTGTTTAAGGACGTGCTCGAGAATCCGGCCATTGTAAAAATTGGCCAGAACATTAAGTTTGATGCAGCCATGTTGAATTGGTACGAGGTAAAAGTAGCCGGACAACTTTTTGATACGATGATTGCCCACTACTTACTTCAGCCCGATATGCGCCACAACATGGATGTTCTTTCGGAGACCTATTTAAAATACCGGCCGGTGAGCATTACTAGTTTGATTGGTAGTAAAGGTAAAAATCAGGGTTCAATGCGCGATTTATCGCCATTAGAAGTTTATGAATATGCTTGTGAAGATGCGGATGTAACCCTTCAACTCAAGGATGTTTTTGCACCCATGTTGGATGAGGCAGGTAACAAAAATCTATTTAATGACATTGAGATGCCCTTGGTGCCCGTTTTGGCCTCCATGGAGGCTGAAGGAGTAAAACTGGATGTGGAAACATTAAAGGATTTTAGCTCGGAGCTTGAAACTCAAATCGGTATCACCGAAGCTGAAATTTTCAGACTGGCAGGAGAAACCTTTAATGTGGCTTCTCCCAAGCAGTTGGGCATTATTTTGTTTGAGAAACTGGCGATCATTGATAAGCCTAAAAAAACCAAAACCGGACAGTATAAAACCGGGGAAGATGAATTGCAAAAAATTGCTTTCCGTCATCCTATCATTGAAAGAATTCTGGAGTTTCGTTCGCTGAGTAAATTGAAATCTACCTATGTGGATGCGCTTCCTACCTTGGTTAATCCCCGTGATGGACGTATACATACCTCATATAATCAGGCAGTTGCAGCTACAGGAAGGCTGAGTTCAAATAACCCAAATTTGCAAAATATTCCTATTCGTACCGAGCTGGGAAGGGAAATCCGAAAAGCTTTTATTCCTCGAAACAGCGATTATGTGCTGCTGGCAGCGGATTATTCACAAATCGAATTGCGAATTATTGCCCATTTGAGTAAAGATCAGGCGATGATTCATGATTTTAACGAAGGTGTTGACATCCATACTGCTACCGCATCCCGAATTTATAATGTGCCTTTGGGAGAAGTTACGCGGGATATGCGCCGCAATGCTAAGACGACCAATTTTGGGATTATTTACGGTATTTCTGCCTTTGGCTTGAGTGAGCGCTTGGGTATTCCCCGACGTGAGGCAGCGGAGATCATCAACAGTTATTTTGAAAAATATGTCGGTGTAAAAAAATTCATGGAAGTTACCATTGAGTTTGCCAAGGCGCATGGATATGTGGAAACCATCATGGGAAGAAGGCGTTATCTTAACGATATTAATTCGGGAAATGGTGTTGTACGGGGATTTGCTGAACGAAATGCCATCAATGCCCCCATTCAGGGTTCGTCTGCCGACATGATTAAAATTGCGATGATCAATGTGTTTAAGGAAATGTCAGGACAAAACCTAAAATCCAAAATGATTTTGCAAGTACATGATGAGTTGGTGTTTGATGTACATCGCGACGAGATTGATGTAATGAAAGTGCTCATCGAAAAAAATATGAAAGAAGCCATGAAACTGAGTGTTCCGGTGGAAGTAGATATGAATATCGGTGAAAATTGGCTACAGGCCCATTAATAATAATATTTCAGAAATGAATCATAAGGAAAAAACTGTATTGACCTTGGATGCCGGAGGAACCAATCTGGTATTTCATGCCATCGACTCGATGCAAAAAACGGTTGCAAGTACTACACTTCCTGCATCGGCCACAGATCTTGATACGTTACTTAATCGTCTGGTTGAAGGATTTGCTAACATCAATCAAAAAAGTGGAAATCGTGCCATGGCCATTAGTTTTTGCTTTCCTGGTCCTGCCGATTATACGCAGGGAATTATTGGCGATCTAGAAAATTTGCCTTTGTTTCGGGGTGGTGTAGCGTTGAAAGCTTTTCTGGAAATGAGGTTTAATTTACCCGTATTTATCAACAACGATGGCGATTTGTTTGCTTTGGGAGAAGCTCTCGGAGGATTGTTACCTCATGTGAATGAGCAACTTGAGAAATCAGGAAATAGCAAGCGTTACAAAAATTTGTTGGGAGTTACCCTGGGTACCGGTTTTGGTGCCGGCATTGTATTAAACGGACAGTTGTTGATGGGTGATAATTCGGCCGGAGCCGAAATCAATCGCTTGTCGAATCCCGCTAACATGAATCAGAGTGTGGAAGAAGTGCTAAGTATTAGGGGGTTACGACAATTGTTTGCCCTTGAATCCGGAACTCGATTTGAGGAAACGCCTCAGCCTTTTGATATTTATCGCATGGGCATGGGTGAAATCAAAGGAAATAAAGAAGCCGCCATTGCTGCATGGAATCGTTTTGGTGAGATTTTAGGTGAAGCTTTGGCCAATGCCATTACCCTTATTGATGGGTTGATTGTTATTGGTGGTGGACTTTCTGGTGCCTGGAAACTTTTTTTGCCCAAAGCCGTTGAAACCATGAATGGCCGGTTTTTCAAGCCTGATGGCCAAACCATTCCACGTATGGAGGTATTTGCCTACAACTTACACAGTTCGGATTGTTTGGCTGATTTTTTAGTAAATGATGAAATCATGATTTCTGTTCCTCAGTCGGACAAAAAAATGGCCTATAGTCCCATTAAGAAAATAGGCGTAGGTATCTCGATATTGGGGACTTCAGAAGCTGTGGCTGTCGGCGCCACCGCTTTTGCTGAGGATAAGGTGAGGTAAAAACTATCGGATTACCAGTTTTTTAACCTCCGATTTACGAATTCCGGATTCTAGATAGTAGAAGTAAGTTCCACCCTTCAAAAGTTGAGTTTGCATCAGATACATGGGCTGAAAAGGAGGAATGCTAGTTTGCGTAATCATTCTTCCTGATACATCCAATAAGGTAAGCTTGGAAGATGAATTCTGAAATTCAGGAGATACAGGGATATTTACTTGCGTTGAAGCCGGATTAGGGAAAGCATTGCCCAGAAAGATTCCGGCTTGTTCGGGTATACTGCTTACATTTCCGGGAATTCCATATATTTTAGTCGTTACTGTGTATGGAGATACGGAAAAATCATAAACAAAACACAGTAATTTCGATTGACCGTTGCTGAGGTTATATACTGTAGAATATCCTGCCCCTTCAAGTGTGAGAAAAGGAACACCCGCTTCGTTGATGATTTTTGTGGAATAGATGAGGTATCCCGAAGTATCGGAAGTAACCACATACTCCGAAAAAACGGCCAAAAGTTCTACCTGACTGTCACTATTAAACAGTTTTGTTGTTACATAAGCCACATCGTACAAAGTTGTGTTGGTTGGTGGCACAATGGAAATGGTTTTCCAGAGTGTATAATCGGCTTTATAAATTTGGCAAGCACTAGTGGTATAATCCACGCCATAATACACATCGCCAACATCTTCAAGGTTGGTGTAATACATAGCATTGTTAAGTGTTGTTTCAAGATTTACCTGAGCGAATGCGGAAAAGCTGATAAGTAATAAGATTGTTGAAAATTTCCATTTCATGGTAGTCATTTTTTTAAAGATGCAATATTAAGGCTATTTGTGCATATGATATAATCAAAGTTTTGTCATATGATATAATAGATTTGAGAAAAAAAATCACCTCATATTGGCATATAAACATATGTTCAAGTAATCGATAGCATATTTTATTATCTTTACCCCCTCAAAAGTTAACTGTAATTAGTCTTAATAAACTGAGTACACGTAAATTAAACAGGTTTAGTATGATTAAAAAGATTTTGGTTGCTAACAGAGGAGAAATCGCCATCAGGATAATGCGCAGTTGTCGCGAAATGGGAATCCTTTCTGTTGCTGTATATTCTGAGGCCGATCGTACTTCCATGCATGTTCGTTTTGCTGACGAAGCCTATTGCATCGGACCGGCTCCTTCCAACGAAAGTTACCTGGTGATCGACAACATTATTGATGCGGCAAAAAAAAGCGGGGCAGATGCCATTCATCCCGGATACGGTTTTTTATCGGAGAATGCTGAATTTTCGGAGCGGTGCAAAAATGAGGGATTAATTTTTATTGGTCCCTCGGCATATGCGATCAATACCATGGGCGATAAAATTACCGCCCGCAAAAAGATGCAAAGTGCCAGCGTACCTGTTGTTCCCGGAACCACAGAGCCCATCATTGACATCAAAGAAGCAGTTGAAACCATACACAAAATTGGTTTGCCTGTAATGATTAAAGCCAGTGCTGGAGGTGGTGGTAAAGGGATGAGACTGGTAAAGCGTGAGGAAGACATCATTTCGTCGGTTAGTGGCGCCAAATCGGAAGCTAAATCGGCTTTTGGTAATGATGCCGTGTACATCGAGAAATACATTGATTCGCCCCATCACATTGAATTTCAGATTGTCGCTGATCAGCATGGCAATTGTGTTCATTTGTTTGAACGGGAATGTTCAGTGCAACGCCGACATCAAAAGGTTGTAGAAGAAACGCCATCGCCTTTAATGACCCAGGAAGTCAGAATGGAAATGGGCGCCCATGCGGTCGCTGCTGCCAAAGCGGTTAATTATAGTGGTGCCGGAACCATTGAATTTATTGTGGATGACAACCTGAACTATTATTTTTTGGAAATGAACACCCGACTTCAGGTAGAACATCCCATCACCGAAAGGGTAGTTGGAGTTGATTTGGTCAAGGTACAGATAGACATTGCCAATGGCAAAGAACTACCTTTTAAACAAGAAGATTTAAGACAAAACGGTCACGCCATTGAGGTTCGGATTTATGCCGAAGATCCTGACAACAATTTCATGCCCAGCCCTGGAAAAATTGAGCACATTACTGAGCCCCTTGGCTTGGGTGTTCGTCATGATGGTTATGTATATGCCGGATACGAAATCCCCATTTATTACGATCCCATGATTTCCAAACTCATTGTTTGGGCAGCTACCCGCAGCGAGGCCATCGACCGCATGCGTCGTGCTTTACATGCCTATAAAATTACCGGGATTAAAACCTCCATTCCTTTCTTGAATAGAATTATGGAAGTGCCAGCATTTGTCGAAGGCAAATACAACACTCATTTTATTCAAGATAACGAAGAATTATTAAAACCCCACGATACGGCTACGCAACGCTTGAAAGATGTGGCAGCTATAACAGCCTTTTTCGATTATCTAAGCAAAATTGAGCAAGTCAAAAAGAGCAAGTTTTGTAAGCGTCCTACCAATAATTGGAAGAACTACGGACGGCGTAACAATGTAAACAGATTATAACAACTTAATTTAGTATGCCATGGCTTACGAGATAAAACTGAACGAAGATACTGTACAAATTGAATTGTTGGGCATTGAAGGTCATGTGGCTGATATCATGATTGATAGTCGTCACTATCAGGTAGATATTGTTGAGGTGGAACAGGGGGTTTACTCTATTTTACTGGATGGTATTTCGTATAACGTGGAATTGTTGCCCACTGCGAATAAAAAATACCTGGTGAACACACTTTACAACTCATTTGATATTGAGGTTATTGATGCCGAAACCAAGTATAAAAACAGCCGTCGAAAAGCGGAAAATGAAGATCATAACTTTATTTCAACCCCCATGCCGGGTAAGGTGGTTAAAATCCTTGTAAAAGAAGGCGACCAAGTTAAAGGTGGGGAAACGGTTATCATTGTATCTGCCATGAAAATGGAAAGCGAGTACAAAGTGGTCAAAGATCGTTTGATTTCCAAGATCCTAGTTAAGGAGGGTGATAACATCGATGGTCATCAGCCTTTGATCATGCTTGATTAATAACTAATTGTTTCAACTACATCTGAATAAAAAATAACTAGTACCATGTCGTTAAAATCAAAAATAGCATTGCTGGAAGAAAAAAGCCAAAAAGCCGAACTGGGTGGCGGTCAACAACGTATTGACAAACAACATGCAGCCGGGAGGCTAACAGCCCGTGAGCGAATCAATCACTTACTCGATCCGGGTACTTTTGTGGAAATCGATAAATTCGTAACCCATCGTTCCACTGATTTTGGAATGGAAAAAAATAAATTTTTGGGAGATGGTGTCGTTACCGGTTATGGTAAGATTGAAAACCGGTTGATGTATGTTTTTGCTCAGGATTTTACTGTTTTTGGCGGGTCGCTAAGTCGTGCCAATGCCGATAAGATTATAAAGATCATGGATTTAGCCATGAAAATGGGGGCTCCTGTAATAGGGTTGAATGATTCCGGCGGAGCTCGTATTCAGGAAGGTGTGGAGAGTTTGGCTGGATATGCTGATATTTTTTATCGCAATGTCAGAAGTTCCGGTGTGATTCCCCAAATATCTGCTATTCTGGGCCCCTGTGCCGGTGGTGCGGTATACTCACCTGCCATTACTGATTTTATTCTGATGGTGAAAGAAACCTCCTACATGTTTGTTACCGGACCTGATGTAATCAAGACGGTAACCAACGAAGAGGTGACCAAGGAAGATTTGGGTGGTGCCATGGCACACAACAAAAAGAGTGGCGTAGCTCATTTTACTGCTGAAAATGATGAACAGGCCATGATGATGTTGCGTGAACTGATGAGTTTTTTGCCCTCCAACAACATGGAAGATCCACCACGGAAAATTTGTACCGATGACCATAAGCGCCAGATTTTTAAACTGGACGATGTAGTCCCTGTTGACCCGAACAAACCATACAACATGTTCGATATTATTCTTCCAATAATTGATAATGCTCATTTTCTGGAAGTTCAGCCTCATTATGCCCAAAATATCATTGTGGGTTTTGCCCGTATCGGCGGACAGCCTGTGGGTATTGTGGCCAATCAGCCACAAGTATTGGCAGGAGTATTGGATATCGATAGTTCCACCAAAGCTGCGCGTTTTGTGCGCTTTTGCGATGCCTTTAATATTCCGTTGATTACATTGGAGGATGTGCCCGGATTTTTACCAGGAACAGCTCAGGAGTTTGGCGGGATTATTAAACATGGGGCCAAGTTATTGTATGCTTTTGCAGAAGCTACCGTACCTAAAATTACCATCATTACCCGTAAAGCTTATGGGGGAGCGTATGATGTAATGTCGAGCAAGCACATTGGCGCCGACATGAATTTTGCTTATCCTACTGCCGAAATTGCCGTGATGGGTCCTGATGGAGCAGTCAATATTATTTATCGAGGAGGATTAAGCGAAGAAGACCGCAAAAAAGCAGTGGATGAGTACCGCGATAATTTTGCCAGTCCATATAAAGCTGCAGAATTGGGGTATATTGATGAAATCATTTATCCGCATGATACCCGTCGGAAAATATTGGAAGCATTAGAAATGACAGCCAATAAAACAGCGACCAATCCTCCAAAAAAACATGGTAATATACCATTGTAATGACTTTTTAATAATTTTCTGACCGATTAATCTTTGATTAAAATCAATAATAATGGATAAGGAACAACCTATCATTGTACAAAAACGTTCACTAAAACTGGTGATGGAGCCGGGAACCTATTATTGGTGTGCCTGTGGCCGTTCGGCCAATCAGCCTTTTTGCGATGGATCGCACAAGGGAACCCGTTTTACACCTGAGAAGGTAGTTGTTGAAGAAAAAAAACTGGTTAAATGGTGCATGTGTCGTCATAGTGATGAGGGAGCCATTTGTGATAATAAGCACCGGGAGTTGGAGTAAAGTAACGGAGAGACTTGGTGACAGGGTTATTTAAGAATGTCTGTAGGGATTTTAACCAGATGATTCATCCGGTAAATGAAAACGCGCTTAGCTATTTTACCTCCTCTGGGTATCTCGATGGTATCTGAAAGGATCACTGATTGGAAATAGCTGCTTAATGTACTATCGGGGGCTTTAAAATCGCGGCTATCGGTGAGGTAGTAAGCATCGCTTCCTAGCACAAAACCACCTTGTAGGTTATTGATCCAGGCATATTTATGAATTTTGTCGAGGGTACCTATCCCATAACTTTTCAGTCCGGCAGGGGTGGCTGCATAGTAATCGTAATTGGCCAATGGAAACCAATTGTCGCCAACCAAAAACACATCAGGGTTCATGGTATGATGGTCTTGATCGCGTTGCACAATTTCTACAAAAGCTTTGCCTGCCTGGGTATATCCAAACATATCCAATGAAGGATCATCTTCTCCAATTTCCTCAAAAACAATAGTCTGGTCAATGGGGATCCATCCTGTTTTTATTTGAATTAATCCTACAATCAGGACAAAAGCAAGCAGTCCCAGGGCCACTTTGATAACACGGGGCACAATTGTTTTAATCGAGTTTTCCGCCAGCCATGTAGCAGCGAGCGGAATGAGAGTGGTATATCCGGGAGCGGTCCAGTGGGGTAGGGTACTGCGCGTGAGTGAAAAAATTAAAAAGGTGACAATCAAAGGTAGCCCCATCAAAAGCAATACCTGCATTTTGTTTTTTTCGATAGTTAATTTTTGTCGGAAAGCAGCCACAAGGGCCAAAATAATCAGGACAAAGTTAATGGGGTTGTTATAGGCGATTTCTCCGATGAGTTCTGTAAGAAAATAGTCAAAGCGTATGGATCTACCAATCATATTTACCCGATCGCCATGAAAGGTAAAGCTGATGAAATCGTTTTGTAGGTTCCAAATGAGGATAGGTAGCGACAGAATGATGGTTGCTAATACAGACAGGTACAGGTATTTACTCTTGAACCACCTTCGGTTGAAAAACAGAATATAGAGTCCCAATCCGCCCCAAAGAAAAACCGTTGTGTATTTTGAAATGATACCCAATCCCAGAATAAGTCCCAACTTGATCATGTTTTTTTTGTTCTCGTACAAACGAGGGCATTCCGGCAGGGTTTTTAACATGATAAGGATGGCCCAGAGCCAAAAAAGACCTTGAGGTGTGTCGGGCAAAATAAAAATGCCTGTGATTACAAATCCGTAAAGCGATGAGGTATAAAGCAAGGCGGCAAAAAAACCGGTACGCTCGTCGCGAAGTGTTTTGCCAATTTGAAACATCAGCCACAGGTTAATGGTTCCAAAAACGATGGACGACATCCGTAAAAATAACTCACTGGAAAAGAATAAGTTAAAACTAAATAATTGCATCACCCAGCCCACCATTAGGGGATGGTCGAAATGCGACCAATCAGGGTAAAGGGCATAAAGCCGGTAATAAACTTCATCGTTACCCAATTCAATTACCGATGCTAAAATGCCGCGGAAAAGTGCCGATAACACCATCAACATGATCAGATATCGTGTATAGTCAATTTTTTTTGTCACAACCTGTGAATTATTACAAAAAGAGATGATTATTGTGATTGCAAAACTAGCTAAAATCGTCAGATAGTCTCTGCAAGGAAACGACAAATACTTCGTTATGCTATATTTGAAAACAGTCATTGGCCTAAGCTGACACCTTGGATTTCAAATCCTGGCAAGCCTCGTCTTTGACGTTTTTTGCAAGAGACAAAAGAAATGTAGGGGTTTTTATGCAGGCAATAGATGAGTTTTTGAAATGAAATTTTGTAATAATTACAAAAGCGATTCCATAATTGAAATTTCTAGGAATAATTTCCAATATTTGGAAATTATTCCTAGATTTGTGCTTGCTATGCATGCCCTAACCTAAATTCAATTGAATATGAGCCCTTTTAAGCTATTTATTGTTGAAGATGATCGTTTTTATGGCGAGTTGCTTAAGCGACATCTGCAATTAAACCCTGAAAATGAAGTGTACTTATTCCAAAATGGGAAGGATTGTTTGAGTAATTTGTACTTGATGCCGGATATGATTTCGTTGGATTATCGGTTACCAGATTATTCCGGTGACAGCATACTCAAAAAGGTTCATGCGGATTATCCTGAGTTACCTGTGGTTATTGTATCGGGGCAGGAAGATGTGAAAACTGCGGTTTATCTCCTAAAAGAGGGGGCTTACGATTACTTTGTCAAAGATCAGGATACCCAAGACAGGTTATGGAATACGGCCAATAAAATCAGAGAAAACAGAAAGTTAAAGCAGGAAATTGATGTGTTGAAAGAAGAGGTGGGCAAAAAGTATAACTTCAGCAATATCAAAGGGAATAGTGCCAGCATTAAAAGTGTTTTTGCCATGATGGATAAGGCTTTAAAGGCCAGAATAACTGTTTCGATTACAGGAGAAACAGGGACAGGTAAGGAGCTGGTAGCTAAGGCGATACATTATAATTCGACCCGAGCCACCGAGCCGTTTGTGGCAGTAAATGTAGCTGCTATTCCATCGGAACTGATAGAAAGTGAGTTGTTTGGTTATGAAAAGGGAGCCTTTACCGGAGCCAATGCACGTAAAATTGGAAAATTTGAACAAGCCAATAATGGCACTATTTTTCTGGATGAAATTGGTGAGATGGACATCAATATGCAATCCAAGCTTTTGCGTGTGCTTCAGGAAAATGAGTTGACTCGATTGGGTGGAAATGCGCTGGTAAAGCTCAATGTCAGGCTGATTGTATCGACCCATAAAAATTTAGCAGAAGAGGTGAAAAAGGGAACTTTCAGAGAAGATCTGTATTATCGTTTGCTGGGATTACCCATTGAATTACCAGCGTTGCGGATGCGTGGAAATGACATCATTGTATTGGCAAAGTATTTTGCAGATGAATTTTGCCTTGAAAACGACCTCCAAACAAAAGTGATTACCCTTGATGCCCAGGAAAAGCTAATGAATTATCGATATCCAGGGAATGTTCGTGAGTTGAAGGCTGTTATTGAATTGGCCTCAGTTCTTACTGATGGTAACGAAATTGGTCCCGAAAACATTAATTTCAATGCCTCCAATACCGTAACTGATTTTTTAAATGAGGAATGTTCTTTGGAGGAGTACAATCACAAAATTATTCGGTTTTTTCTTGAGAAAAACGATAACAACGTATTGCTGACTGCGAAAAAGCTCAACATCGGCAAATCGACTATTTACAGAATGCTTAAAAACCAAGAACTTTAATGGAATCATCATTACCAAAACCCTACAGCCTAAAAAAACTTTCTGGTTTTGTTGGCGACGATCCCAAGCAGGTTGTGGAAATGATCGGCTTGTTTATTGAGACGATTCCTCCTGAACTCGATTTTTTACAGGAATATGCAGCTGCTCAGGAAA
>JBFHGX010000127.1:0-11150 GCA_041582875.1 Bacteroidales bacterium
GGATTATTTGTGCCTATTATGGTTGCTTTGTACGGCAAACGACCCAATTCGCTGGCAGCCATTATGTCCATGGTAATTGGTGGAACAACTACGGTAACTTTAATTGTTGCGAATATTGAATTACCCTTCGGACTGGATGCCAATATATTTGGAATAACAGCCTCCGCACTTGTGTATTTTTCAGTAACTTTTTTTACTAAAAAAGGAATTATATGATAGAAAAAATTATTCAACTCAGGCATGAGCTTCATCAGCATCCTGAAGTTTCAAACAATGAGTTTAAAACAGCCGAGCGTATTGTTGATTTTATAAAGCCCTTTAAGCCTGATGAAATAATTGATTTGGGAAAAACAGGAAAAGCATTTGTGTTTCATGGAGCAGTAGCAGGTAAAACCACCATTTTTAGATCTGAGCTGGATGCTTTGCCCATTGAGGAGAAGTCTTCATTGGCTTATGCATCTGTCAATCAGAGTATAGCTCATATGTGCGGCCACGATGGGCACATGGCGATTTTGGCTGGTTTGGCACAAAAAATAGCTCTTGCGCCACCTGTATACGGAAAAGTGGTGCTGCTTTTTCAGCCTGCAGAAGAGGTAGAGCAAGGGGCGAGGGATGTGGTTGAAAATCCTGCGTTTAAAAAGTTAAAACCGGACTATATATTTGCCTTACACAATGTTCCTGGTATTGAAAAACATCACATTGTCATGAAGAGCGGAAGTTTCTCGGCAGCTTCAAAAGGGATGACCATTCGACTTTTTGGAAAAACCTCTCATGCGGCTGAACCTGAAAATGGCATTAGTCCGGCAAATGCTATTTCACTCATCGTTCAACAGTTGAACGCGTTAGTTAAAGATTCTCAACTTTTTTCCGACTTAACATTGCTTACCATCATACATATTCGCATGGGTGAAATATCTTTTGGTACTTCGCCGGGATATGCCGAGATACACGTCACTTTAAGGACGTTTGAAAACAAGGATATGGAGGTACTAACCAATCATTGTGAGAAAATCGTCCGGGAAATTTCCGAAGCTGAACAGCTGAAATGTGAGATTTCCTATTCCGAAGAATTTCCTGCTAGCGTGAATGATACCACCTGCATGGGTTACGTAGAAGATTCGGCAAACCGCAATAATCTGACTATTCAACAAAGACAAAAACCCTTTAAGTGGTCGGAGGATTTTGGATACTACAGTCAGCAATACAAAAGCTGCTTGTTTGGACTCGGATCAGGCACCTCACAACCACCTCTTCACAATCCCGATTACGATTTTCCTGATGATATTATTGTAACCGGAATCAACATGTTTTATAGTATTTACAAGAAAATTAATTTACAAGATGACGAATAGTTCCATCATCGCCATTGACGAAAAATCAGTGCAAAACAATGTTTCTTTTTTAAAAAAGAAAATGGGTAAAAAAGTTGTGATATCTGCTGTTGTAAAAGCCAACGCCTATGGGCATGGTATTGAGTATATTGTGCCCCTTTTCGAAAAATATGGTATCAATCATTTTTCAGTATTTAGTTATAGTGAGGCACTAAGGGTGTACCAAAGCCTGGCGGAGCCACGAGATATCGTAATTATGGGTTGGATTCCTGATGATAAAATAGCTGATGTACTAGAAAAGGGTATCGAGTTCTTTGTGTTTAATCTCAAACGTCTTGAGTTGGCATTGGAAACGGCAAAGCGCCTAAAAATTAAAGCCAATATTCATCTGGAAGCAGAAACGGGAATGAATCGGTCTGGTTTGGAAAGCAATGAGTTGAATCAGGCAATTGCAATTATCAAGGCGAATCAGGATTATATAAATGTCGCTGGTTTTTGTACTCATCTGGCTGGAGCTGAAAGTATTTCAAATCATCCACGCATACAAAAGCAGTTGAAAAAATACCAAAAGATGTTGTCGGTTCTGGAAGATGCAGGAATTAATCCAGGATACCGGCATGTAGCCAATTCTGCAGCTTCGTTTATTTATCCGAAGGCACGAATGGATCTGGTTCGCATTGGCATCATGATTTATGGTTATTGGTCGAGCATTGAGGTGTTTATTCAATATAGCCACAATAAAGTCAACAAGGTAGATCCATTACAACGTATTCTAAGCTGGAAAAGTCGGATAATGGCTATCAAAACGGTTAAATATGGTGAATTTATTAGTTATGGAATTTCGTATTTGGCTCAATCGGATGTGAAAACCGCCCTCATTCCCATTGGGTATTCCTCTGGTTATAGCCGTTCATTAAGCAACAAGGGGTTGGTAATTATTAACGGACATCGATGTGGTGTAATTGGTGTAGTCAACATGAATATGATTATTGCAGATGTTTCGCATGTGCCTAACGCCCAGGTAGGAGATGAGGTGGTGATTATTGGTAGGCAGGATCATCTGGAGATTAAAGTAAGCGCTTTTAGCGATATCAGCGATCAGTTAAACTATGAAGTATTGGCTCATTTGTCGGAATCTATCAAGCGAACTGTGGTGGAATTATCGTAAGAATAATTGTTGGAGCTAGGTTGAGGGACATTGATAAGAGAAATTTGGTCTTGTATGTGGAAAATAACTTGTTTAGTCTATTTGATCCAGAAACTCCTTCATTACTTTGAATGCTTCATCCCGTGCAGACCTTTGCGAAAGTGTGAGGTCGTGCATTCCATTATTAATGACCTTTGTGGTGACATGTTTCCCCATTTTTTTAGCATATCTGGCAATGTCTTTTACATTTAAAACGGAATCTGCGTAAAGCATCTCCTGTTTAAAATCTCCTGGCGGAACGCTTTTGTCTGAATGCATTACCAACACAGGTATAGGGATGTCCAGCCCATTTTGAAGTTTTTTTTGAGCAGTGTAAATGGCATTTACCCAGCCTAAATCAACCGGATAGCCTAGTACAGGTTTAATCTTTAAATCAAAATCCCACTCGCCATGATGGGTTTTGTGAACACTTTCTCCATACCCTTTTTTTAATCCTGCCGGCGAGGGTAGATAGGGAAATAGCCTACCTGTGAATGCAATCAAAGGAAGTACCGCTTTTTCAAAAACAGACATGTTAAAATCTAAAAACGGACTGTTCAAAATCAAGGCTTTTACAGGAGGCTGATCTCGGTGACGATGACAAAAAAGAGAAGCAATTAATCCTCCTGTAGAATGTCCTAACAGGACAACTTTAGTGCAAAAAGATTTATTAATATGTGCTAACGACAATAAAATTTCTTCATCATATTCAACCAAATTATGGGTGGTATTTGGTTTTTGGTGCGGTAACAGCGACCTTCCGTAACGCCTTAAATCAAGGGCGAAAAATTGAAATCCAATGCCCGTATACCAATCGGCCATATGTTCCTGAAAAAAGTAGTCGTTGAAGCCATGCAAATACAGTACAGCTTTAGTGCTTTTTCCCTGAAAAGGATGACAATACAAACTGGCAGTATTTTCTCCGAATTTATTGGGCTCTAATTTAAAAGTGATGATTTCTCCGGCTAATTTTTTCATAATATTCTGGCTTTAGGCACGAGTCTCAAAGATAGCGATTTTCACAAATCATCGCGCATGCAAGCAGATTGTTCAGTCACAGCAAAATGGAGAAATCCTTACATATCGCGACTTTATTATCTTTGTCGCATCTAATATTAAACTATGGAAACTACCTACCGCCAACAATGGCTGCCAACTACGTTAAAAGAAGTTCAGGAAAGAGGTTGGGAAACATTGGATGTTATACTTTTTAGTGGAGATGCTTATATCGATCACCCATCGTTTGGTACTGCTGTAATTGGCAGAGTACTTGAAAGTATGGGGCTTCGGGTTGCAATTGTGCCACAGCCCAATTGGCGTGACGACTTGCGTGATTTTAAAAAGCTGGGTCGCCCACGTTTGTTTTTTGGTATTTCTGCTGGTGTGATGGATTCCATGGTTAATCATTATACTGCCGGAAAACGACTGCGTTCAAATGATGCCTATACTCCGGGAAACCGATCGGGATACCGACCCGATTACCCTACGATAGTTTATTCAAAGATTCTTAAAAATCTCTTTCCGGAAGTGCCCATTGTTGCAGGGGGTGTAGAAGCTTCGTTGCGCCGGGTAACTCACTACGATTATTGGCAGAATAAGCTTTTGCCATCGATGATTGTGCAGAGCGATGTGGATTTAATTGTATATGGTATGGGCGAAAAGCCGATTATGCAAGTGGTTGATTTATTGCAAAAAGGAGTTCCATTTCATAAAATAAATACCGTTCCACAAACCTCATTCAAGGTTGATTCCATGGATCAAATTCCTGTAAACAAGAAATGGGAGACTTTCGAGCTTTTTTCACACGAAAATTGTTTGGATGATAAACTGGCTTATGCCAAGAATTTTAGGGTGGTTGAGGTGGAGTCAAACACCATACATGCACGAAGATTGTTGCAAAGAGCAGGGGAGAAGATCGTGGTAATCAATCCTGCCATTGCATGGCTCGAAGAAAAAGAAATGGATTTTATATACGACTTGCCTTATACTCGTCGTCCGCATTTTAAATACAACGCCAAGGATCCTATTCCTGCTTACGAAATGATTAAATTCTCGGTGAACATGCATCGGGGTTGTTTTGGGGGATGTAGTTTTTGTACCATTTCGGCACACCAAGGAAAATTTATTTCGTCTCGTTCTGAGCGATCCATTCTTGAAGAAGTCAAAAAGGTGGCTCAACTGCCAGATTTCAAAGGTCATCTATCTGATTTGGGAGGCCCATCGGCCAATATGTATAAAATGAAAGGGCGTGATCTGGGGCAATGTGAACTATGTAAGCGTCCTTCTTGTATTTATCCAGCGGTGTGTACCAATTTGGAAGCCGATCATGGCCCTATGCTTGATATATACAAGAAAGTTGATGCTGTGCCCGGTGTTAAAAAGGTTACTATCGGAAGTGGGATCCGGTACGACTTGTTGATGCCCGAACGTAATAAAAATGGTGGACCTTCAATGGATGAGTACATTAAAGTGGTAGCCGAAAAGCATGTTTCAGGCCGATTGAAGGTGGCACCAGAGCATACTTCACCTGATGTGGTTCGTATGATGCGAAAACCGCCTTTTGCCTTGTATGATGGTTTTCAAAAGAAATTTCTGAAAGCTTCGCAGGATGCAGGGTTGAAACAGCAAATCATCCCTTATTTTATTTCAAGTCACCCGGGATGTACCGAAGCAGATATGGCACAATTGGCAGTGGATACCAAGGCTGCAGGATTGCAATTGGAGCAAGTACAGGATTTCACTCCAACTCCCATGACTACAGCAACAGTGATGTATTATTCAGGAATCAACCCAGATAATTTAAAACCTGTTTATACGGCCAAAACAAGTGCCGAAAAAAAGGCGCAAAACGCATTTTTCTTTTGGTATAAGCCTGAATTTAAAAACCAGATCAGGAAACGTTTAACACAGTTAAAACGTCCCGATCTGGCTGCGAAACTTTTAGATAAAAAACGCTAGGCCATATTGGTGAATACAGCTTGAACGTCTTCGTCGTCCTCAATTTTTTCAAGCATTTTGTCAATGTCGACAAGTTGCTCTTCGGTAAATTCAACGGGTGTGTTAGGGTATCGTTGTAAGCTCGATTTTTTAACCTCGATTCCAAGGTCTTCGATGCCTTTCATTAATGAACCAAAGTTTGTATATTCGCCATAGGCAAAAACAATTCCTTCTTCCACATCTTCGTCAATTTCTTCCAGACCGGCATCAATGAGTTCGAGTTCGAGCTCTTCCAGATCCATGTCTTCTTTTTTATCAAACTCAATTACCGCTTTTCGGGTAAACATATACTCCAGTGAACCTGAGGGTACAAATGCTCCATTGGCGCGGTTAAAATAACTGCGCATATTGGCAACTGTGCGGGTGGTGTTATCTGTGGCACATTCAATGACTACTAAAATACCATGAGGACCTTTTCCTTCATAAACAACCTCAACAATGGTCTCTGAATCTTTTCCAGCGGCTCGCTTGATGGCCGCGTCAATATTGTCTTTTGGAACGTTGTGAGCTTTGGCATTTTGAATGGCATTTCGCAACTTGGAATTCGAATCCGGGTCAGGGCCACCTTCTTTAGCTGCCATTGTAATAATTTTTCCTAAGCGAGGGAAAATACGTGACATCTGTCCCCATCTTTTCATTTTCGCGGCCTTACGGTATTCAAATGCTCTACCCATGTGAAATGTCTTTTAATTATTTAATTTTAGGGCTCAAAATTATTAAATCCTGAGCAAAGGACACTGTTTTAGTCGAATTTTATTCTAAACAGTTATTTCCTTGTTGTCAATGATGTTTTTTATAAACAATTGATGATACTGGGTTAGTATTTTTTCATGCGCGCCAAAAACCAAAATCACATGGTTGCCCAGAGGATTTTCTAATAGCTGATCCAATATATCCGTCTGGTTAAGTGTGATTTCGAGTTGTGTGCGGCATAAATTATCTACTGATCCCGATTGGGTGATCAATCCTTCTGTAATCCAAAGACGATCCATTTTTTTTCCGCCAAGACGGAAAATGGTGCAGTGTTGTGGCGAAACAAATCCCCTAATTCCGATTCCTAAATCAGTTTCGAAATGAGTTAAAAGTTCGTATTGTGCTGTCATGCTTGTGGCGATGGTGCAATGTGCTAGTACCAGTGTGTTGTTGTTTTTGTCGATACGAGCAGGATTGGCCATCCATGCTGATGCTTTTAACAGGTATTTTGCCCATAGCATCCCCACTGTACTTACCAGATCTCCTTCGCAACCTGCCACTACCTGATCGTCGTTGAGCTGTGAAAGTGCATAGCAACCAGTTGATTGGTGTCGGGTGACTAGGTCGAAACACCGTACCGAAAGGGCATTCAGATGATTTTCTTTCACTACTTCTTGAAGTGCGGTATACACATCAACTGACTTCTTAAAATCTTCTTGTTTTGGACCGTCGATATGATTTGCTTGGGTGATGAAATTAGAAATGGGCTCTAGATTTTTTGATGAATCTGCTTGTTCAACTTTGTTGAAATAGCTGTCGAAATCAATGTCGAGTACTTTGGGTCCCCATGCAGTAGTGAGGGTTTGGTAGTCAGGCATGCTGGCTACCAGCCAGTCGGATGGCTTTCCTACCAGACCAATTCGTGCGTCTTGAAGTAGCTGATTTGTATTCATAAGGTTAATGAATTGTGATAGCTGCTCTAATCCTGTGGTGTCATCCGGACTTGAAAGGTAAATGATTTGTCCGCGATGACCATCCTGTTGAAGTTTGGCCAATATTTCTAGTGATGCGGGTAGTGAATTATTCCCCGGGTGTGCCAACAAAAGAATGGGGTTTCTTTTGTTGAACTTATCGTTGTTTATATGGTTAAGTGTCTTTTTTTCAGTCCCTCCCGTTAGAATGAAAAAGGCAGTGGCGGCATTTTTTGATTTTTTTATTTCAGAAATAGGTGTTCCTCCCATGCGTTCCAAAACAATAAAATAGGGAGTTCCAATACGGTTAAATTCCGGATTTTCATTAGACATTGATCCGATGGGAAGAAAGTCGAAAGACGTGATGTGATTGTTCATGCTAAATTCAGTGGTTATCAAATAGCAAAGTTACGCTTTCGGGGCATTCGTTCACCAAAAAGGTGATTTTACGCGAAGAAATTACTCTGTTTTAAAACAATGTCATCTTCCAGAACGCCCAAATGATTAGCAATGACTGGACATTTGGCTTTCAGTAAAAAGAAAACCGGAAGGATCGTTTCTGATAGCGACTCAAAATTTCCTTGTCCTTTACTGATAATTAAATCCGCTTTTTTAATTAATTGTTGGAGTTCAGGTGAACAGCGATCAACAAAAGTTCCCGGGGCATCACTTCCTGATGTAATAATGTCAGCAATGCTGTCGATCCCTGAGGCAATGGCATCCGCATAAGTAACGTCATTTATTACAGGTTTGTCGCGCACCACATAGGTTACAGGTTTATTCATTGCTTCAATCAGGATTCTATCAAATACCGATTCTCCAGAATTATCTCCAAGGTAAAGGATAACGTTTGCTTTGATGAGTTGGCTTTTGAAATTTTGAATATCACAAATGGCCATTTTTTGATGTAATATCTTGTCGAGATCATTCTTCAAATCAAAGGATTTTTCCATTCCCAAATCTATAATATTACCGGCGATAGCAATCCTAATTGCCGTTAATAATTTATCGTCGGCATGTGTCATGATGTCTTGAAGGCTGGGAAAGATAGCAAGGGATTGTTGAATATGTACAGCTTTTTGGGCTTTGTATGGGTCATCAACTCCCGAAATGTCGCGGATGGTTTTGTATATGATTTGTCCCATTTCGGGCGGTGTTGCCGAGGTTGGAAAAGACTTTATCTGGTCGCCAATAACATCCAGCATCTTTCTGATTTTAGCTTCATCTGGTGTAGCTATTCTTCCGGTATTCAACGTTTGTTTTAGAAAACATGGTATGCAGTCAAGGTAGGTTCGCATGGGCTTGTTGTAATTGCTGTATGGTTCAGAAATAAGAATCCGGAGCATTCATTTTGCTATAATTAATGCTCCGGAATAGTTATGTATTGAATTTTATTAATTAAAAAACTGCATGATTTTGTTAGAAGCGTCTTCAGCGGCCTTAATTAGCGGATATGCTGCAGGAGAGGCTGTTAACAGTGGGTGAGTTCCTATTTGAGCTGTAAGCAATGAATTGATGCTCATGCGGTTTTGGATAATAATGCCAATGGTATTGGTAAGTTCTCCAATGGAAAGTCCACCGGCCACTTCTCCACCCAAAATGACACCTGATTCTTTACCCACAATTAGTTTTACCTTTTGTTTGTGTGTATCAGCAAGCGTGCCGGGGTGACGATCGATTCCTTCGAAAACACCAACTACGATATCAAAACCTTCTTTTCTTGCCACCGATTCGGTTAAACCGGCAACGCCGATTCCTGTATTTCCGATGGCTGTAGCAAAAATGGAAATGGTTCCACTAAAGGTTTTAATGGCCGATAGTTTATAGAGATTCATTCCTGCAATTCTTGCCTCGGCGCAAGCAGTTGAGGCCAGCATGATTGGGCTGGGCTTGCGTGTAACAAAATCGCGTTTTTCGGCACAATCACCTACCGCAAATACATCTGGGTTTTCAGTACGCATGTATTCGTCAACTTTAATAAAGCCTGTTTTGCTTACATCGAGTCCGCAGGCAATGGCTAACTCACTGTTTGGTTGGTAGCCCATGGCCATAACAACAGCGTCTACTTCAAGAGAGCTGCCGTCTTCGAAAACAACCTTTTCCACTTGGGTTTTACCTTGAATTTCTTTAATTCCTTGTCCGGTAATTACTTCAACGCCCCGACTTTTTAATAAATTTTCAGCAATTTCACCAAACTCAGGATCAAAGGCCAGACCCAGAATGCTTGGCAGCTTTTCGATGAGAAAAACTTCCTTGCCGATTTTTTTTAATTCATCTGAAAGTTCAACACCAATAAATCCGGCTCCGATAACGGCTATTCTTTTGCAATTGCCTATTTTTTGTTGCATTTCGTCCAAATAAATCTTGTCTTTGGGAACAAAAAAAACATTGTTAAGGTCAGTGCCTGCAAGCCATTTTGGATGTGTTGGCACCGACCCGGTTCCTAAAATAAGTTTTTGGAATGAAATATCCTTACCTGATATCAGTTTTACAATTTTCTCATGACAATCTATTGATTTAACTTCATCATGGATTATATTTATTCCATTGGCAGCAAAGGCTTTTTCTGCAGGAAGTATGTCGTTATTTGTTGAATCAACCGATCCAAATACATAGGGAATCCCACATGGAATTAGTGTTTTTTCTTGTTTGGTAATCACCAAAATGTCTTTGTTTGAATAAACTCTTTTTGCAGTAGTGGCAGCAACCAAACCAGCTGCGCTGCTTCCAATAATTAAAACATCTGTTTTCATTCGATAAATGTGTTAAAAGCCTTTCTAATCACTATTGGTTAGAAAATTTCTGCAAAGTTAATGAACCATAGTTCATAAGTAATTAGATTGATTCTAAATATTATAAAAATTGTGGCTTAATTCAATTGAATGCAAGAACCAAAATTTACATGTTAAGGCGCCAGCAATTGTTTGCATGTTGGCTAAAGTCTTTTGCCTTAGAACTTCCAACATTTTTTCTCGCCATTCCTTATTAAACTTGTTCAGGATAAATGAAAACGATGTTAAGTTGGTTTTGTTTTTTTACCAGATGAGTGACAAACTTATCATAGGCTTTGTTGTAGGAGAGTCCGTTTTTTCGAGAGGAAATTACCAGAAATAAATCAGATTCAGAAGGATCGACCAATTCATATTCTTGTTTATTAAAGCAATGAACCACAGATTCCTGATAATAGCCTTTTAGAGATTTTTTCAATCCTTTTTCAAGACGGCTGATCATGGTGTCAGTACTGTGAAATATAATTTTGTCTTTGAGTGTTCTTGATAATTGTTCAATTTTCTCGAGTGCTTGACCAAACCCAAGCTCATAATCAGCATTTTCAGGTAGGAAAAGGTGAATGTTGCTGGCATTGTTAAATCTTATTCCTGGGGTCTTTATTACCCAAACCATTTTGGTGGTTCTGGTTAAAACATGACCAATAATATTTCCAAAGAGTACATCAAAAGGAGTTGTTTTTTCATGCCATCCGAGAATCATAATGGATGCCGAAAGTTCTTTCATGGCTTTGGATACGCCGTTGGTAATGGTGGAATCTATGCGCGTAATCATTTTAAAGCTCACATCTGTATGGAGGTCGTCGACCACCTTTTTGAAAATGACTTTGTTGCGAGCAATTTGTTGTTGAACAGTTGGGATATTGGCCAAAACCGACAATGCATAAACGGATTGTTTTTCATCTGTTTGTTTGATCAGTGAAGCAAACCTGAGCAGGGTTGGCATATTGGCAGGATTGGAAACGGGTACCATCATGATTTCCGATTTCAGGGCTTCTTTGGGTGTTTCAGCTTCTGCATCGGCTACTTTTTTTGCATTGTGTTGGGTGATGTAGGTACTTAAAATACTCGTCGCGAGGATCAGTACAACTGTATGATTAATAATAACTTCATTGAAAAGCTCTAGTTGATACCCTACCAACACGATGGCAATAGCCGAAGCCGCCCTTGCTGTGGTCAGTCCAAA
>JBFHGX010000128.1:0-11103 GCA_041582875.1 Bacteroidales bacterium
AGCATCTGGCACTTACTCGGCGGCTTTCTCCCTACGGTACCAATGACAACTTATTGTAATAACATGAATATCAGGAATATGTTGAATTTAGAATATCGAACACCGAACACCGATTTCAGAAGTAAGGAAGAAGGGCGAATCAACGCACCAATCCAACTTCATCATTCATTATTCGTTAATCGACATTCGATATTCAGTCCCATTGTCATCATACTATGTGCGCCCCTTTTTTTGGGTCTTTTTACTCGAAAAGACAGGTAGTGATTTACAACCCCGACAGATCGTCTCTTTTTCGTTTATAATTGGCAATAAAAAAACTTGGCGTAACCCCCGTTTGTTTTTTAAAAGCCGAATTAAAAACCGCTCGGTTGGCAAAACCTGAATGCTGAGCCAATGCTTCTACAGTATGGTTTGAAGTAAAACCCTCAGAGATGAGTTTAATAGCCTCACTGATGCGGTATTCATTGATGAATTTTGAAAAATTGATTTCCAACACCGTATTGACGGCTTTGGAAAGATAGGTGCGGTTGGTATTCATTAAATCGGCCAGATGTTGGATGCTGAGGTGGGGATCAAGGTGGGACTTTTCGTTCTTTAGCAGCAATTGAAGCTTAACAATCATACGGTATTGTGTTTCCCATTCTTCATCCCATTCAGATTTAATCTGGTTCTCTTTCTCCAAAATGACTTTTTCCTGGTTTTTTTCTATTTGTCGGTTAACCAAAGCCAACCTGGATTGATACAGTTTGCGATAAAACCACAGAAAAATCAGGAAGATTACCACCAACGAAATTATTACGGCCAATACCAGTTGATAACGAAGTTTGTAGGCTTGTAATTTGTTTTTTGTTTCCTGATGTTCCTTCTCTGCCAATATAATCATGGAGCGTGCTAAATGCTCCCTTTCCTTGAGGGAGTCTTCCATCAGGTCTTGCTGTTTGTGGTAGTTCAAAGCCGTAGAATAATCCCCTTGCGCCAGGTTAATGTCAGACAACAGGTTGTAGATGTCAGGTACAAAACGGTAATCGCTGAAATGGATTGTATCATCAGGCAAAAGCTTCATTGCCATGTCTTTGGCCTCTTCCATTCTTCCTTGTTTGTACAACAAATTGGCACGGCAGAAGGTCAATTCCTGTACAACATCTTCTTGTAAATTTTGTTTGGGAATGGCCAATACTTCGTCCAGCCACTTATCTGCCAGGAGCAAACTGTCCATGGCCATAGCGGTTTCTGATAGTTTTATTTTGGTGTAAGCCAGGGTGTTATTAAGGTAAGGAGTTCGGAGATATTGCTCCGCCAGCTGAAGCGATTGCCGGAACCAACGGTTGGCTTCTTGGGGTTTTCCTGTTTTTAAGGCGATTTGCCCCAGGTTGTTCATCATGACATAGGGTCGGTAGAAATTCCAGTTTTGCTCTTCCTTATATTGTTGGTATAGATCGTGATAAACCTCTCTGGCTTGTTCGTAAAGCCCTGCATGATAGTATATGTCGCCCATCAGGTTAACAATGTTATTGTTGCCTTCACCATGGGGTTGCGGTGTCATGTTGCGGTAGTTTAGGATATGTACCATGGCTGAATCGAATTGTCGGCGAGCAATGTAATACTGTCCCCGGCTGTATTCCACCAAACACATATCGTCGATGCGGTGATGTTTCTTGGCGAGCTGATAGGCCTCGTCGAAGTAATCCGTACGGGGATTATTCAACCTCATTACCTGAAAAAGCAGGGAGTGTACGTGAGCGAGCTCGTTTTTTTGGGCTGTTATGGCAAAAACAGAGTCGCTTAAACGCTTTTTTATGGTGTAATCGGTGATGGTGCTGATTGAATCATACAAATTGTTAATATACTGAACAAAAATTTCGTCCTGGGTATGGTCACTCGCCTCCAATACCTGGTTTTGACCATAACCCACAGAAAATAAAAAAATTAGTATAAGTGATGTACACCATTTGAATAACCTTGCGGGAGAAAAATAATTACCTATCACATGAAATAGTTGTAAAGATTTACCAATCCAGACAAAGATACAAAGCATAAGCATAAACTTTTAAAAAAAAAGATTGAAATTTACATTACCTCGGATCAGGAATTCTTTAAGCTCACACACCATGATAAGTTTTGTTGCTTTTATGACCAATCAGGTAGCACCATGCACCCATATTTCCGGCTATCAGCGTGTAGTTATTACAAATCAAAATCAATGAAATCAAAAATAGTTAACATCAAAAAAACCTGTCATGAAAAAGATTACCACCACCGCACTCATTGTATTAGGATTCTTGTTAATCAATAATCCGCTTATTTCACAGCCACCCCCACCCCCTCCGGGAAGTCATGGGGATACCGGTAACCAAAATGCCGGCAATGCACCTGTTGGCAGCGGCCTGTTTATCCTGTTAGGATTGGGTGCGGTTTATGGAGGGAAGAAAGTGTGGGATTTACATATGGAACAATTGGAAGAGTAGTAACTCCGGTGGCCTGTTGGAGTGCAGATACTACCGCAGTTGGTTCCGGGATAATCATCTACTGAAGTTTGGTTCCGGGAGATGTCAAGAAAGGTATAAAGGCCTGAAAAAAATGATGTGCCGGGTTGTAGTAACCAAAAAACCTATAACCCACAATATTCAGTATAATGTAATAAGATGAAGTCATGAAAACAATTATCACTAAACTTATTGTGCTATGCCTGTTACCTTTTAGTGTATTTGGCGCAACCCACACAGTTACAAGCAATGGAGATGACAACTCTGCAAATCAGCTACGAACACTTATTGGAGCGGCCAGTCCCGGCGACGAAATCGTTTTTGCGCTATCCTCAGGCAATGAAACCATTACGCTTTCCTTAGGACAACTTACGATAGATAAAAATTTAACCATTGACGGTTCAAATAGTGGGGGAAGTTGTGTAAATGTGACTATTAACGGCAACGTTCCCACTTCTACGGCAGATGTTACGATACCAGATGTAACACATGATTCGATTATCTCTGCCATTGCAACTTGGAAGGATATTACTATAGAAAACGGGGGCTCACTGCAGATCAATTCAACCTATACTTTAAATGTAACCGGAGATTATACGCTTGCCGACGGCGGCAGTTTTGCCAAGAACAGCACAATTCAGTTCAGCGGAGATGACTGCCTTTTATCTGATAATAGAACAACGAAAACAAGTTTAGGAAATGTGCTGGTAGATGAGCCGGCAAAAGATGCGTCTAATAAGAACTATGCAAACTAATAGGAGGGTGAAAAGATGAAAAAATATGTTGTATTAAGTTTTATATTGTTTTGTGCTTTTTCATTATCTGCAGAAAACATGGAATTGACAGGTGCCGGAACTAATGCAGTGAATGGTATTTATGAAGAAAGTGGAACATACGATGGTGTGCCATACTACGAGCATACTGATGGCGGAATTTATTTGTATAGAACGGGTGGTTATTGGGCTACGGGATCAGAATTAGGTGGAACAGCTTTATCTGTTACTTATTACTATGTGCAGAACGGTGCTAATTCTCCTGACGGAATTCATTTTGAACATGCTGGTTATCTTGCAAGCTCACCTTATCCGACTGTTTCTGCAGTTGTTTCCTATGCGCCAAATTACGCCTTGGATTTTGATGGAGGCGATGATTATGTGCAAGCCAATACTGTTGCTTTTTCAGATAATACCTTAACCATCGAAGCTTGGATCAGGCCACGCACTTTTAATGGTGCAGGTGATGCCAATATAACAGACCTGGTGAAAGATGCCAACGAAAAAGTAGTGCTGAGAATTGGCGATGGAGGTATTGAAAACAATCGTCTCCAATTTGCCTTATTAATTGGAAGTACACAGTATAAATTGCCATCAAATACGCTGCTAAATGCCAGCCAATGGTATCACGTGGCGGCCACCTATGATGGTACAAATATGAAGTTATACCTCAATGGAAGCCTTGATAACTCAGTTGGCCAAACCGGAAATATTGATGCAGGAGCCGGAAATCTTTTAATAGGCGGCAATGCAACCGGTCGATATATGGATGGAAACATAGATGAGGTCAAGATATGGAGCACCGCAAGATCCGAAACCGATATTACAGATAACATCTGCACATTGGTGGATGCTACAGAAACCGGCTTACTGGCTTATTATCGCTTCGATGATGGTTCAGGCACAACACTTTCTGATGTAACCGGTAATGGACATGATGGCGCTTTGCAAAATATGGATGGAAACAGCGACTGGGTAAACTCCTACGCCATGGTCCTAGCCGAAGATGCCACCAATATTACCTTTAATGGTTTTACAGCCAACTGGGATTGCCCGGCGGAAGCCAACAGCAGCTTTGATGACGGTTATACCATTCAATATTCCACAACTTCCGATTTTACAAGTGGAAATGCTACTACAACGGCCTCAATTTCAGAAATCAGCAAGGCAATCACAGGTTTGTCGGATAATACGACCTATTATTACCGGGTAAGTGGAAAAAGAAGTGGCTCATCAACACTCGAATACAGCAATGTAAAAAGCGCAACAACCACTGCATCAGGCGCTCCGGAATACGCTTTGGATTTTGATGGCAGCAATGATTATGTTGATTGCGGAGCCCTCAACATGTCGGGTTCGGCAATAACACTGGAGTGCTGGATAAATGCGGATGCATTTCAAGCCAGTAGTCCTTATATTTCTCAGGTGATAGGAACGGAATCAGCAGGAAATTCGGCTTTCCTTAGGTTAGGTGATGCAGATATTCCGGCCGGAAATAAAATTGAGTTTGCCCTACAAATTGGTGCTGGTGTAGTGCAATTAACCAGCATAAGCACATTGGAAACGGGCAGATGGTATCACATTGCCGGCGTTTATGATGGATCGACAATGAAAATCTACATTAATGGGGTAGAAGATGCAAGTGTTGTACAAAGCGGAAGCTTTGTTTCGAATAGTACATTCTATATTGCTACAGCTAACGGGTCAGCTCGATGTTTCGACGGAAGTATCGATGAAGTAAGAATTTGGAGCGATGCCCGCACGCCTTCCGAAATCCAGGACAACATGTGTGGCCGGCTGGAAGGCAACGAATCAGGTCTTTCAGCCTACTACCGTTTCGATAACGGTTCAGGCACAACTCTTTCTGATGTAACTAGCAATGGGCATAATGGAACTTTATACAATATGGACAATGCAGACTGGATAAACTCCTTCGCCATGGTTCTTGCCGAAGATGCCACCGATGTCACGGATGATAGTTTTACTGCAAATTGGTCATGCCCTGCATCATCCTCCAGTAGCTATGATGATGGATATACTATTCAATATTCCACCACATCAGATTTTTCAAGTGGAAATGCAACTACTACAGCATTGGTTTCTGAGACCAGTAAAGCAATAACTGGACTATCTGCTTCAACAACTTATTACTACAGGGTAAGCGGAAAAAGAAGTGGCTCCGGAACTTTGGAGTATAGCAATGTGAAAAGTTTAACTACTGATGCTTCCTATGCACCAAAGTACGCTTTGGATTTTGACGGAACTGATGATTTTGCTACCATACCTGATAATGCTGCTCTTTCGGCAAACAATTTTACTGTGGAATTCTGGCTCTACTATGACGGTCAGCCTCAGAACTGGAACGGCATTCTTGACAAAGGAAGAGATAATGGTGCTGTTGACTGGTGGTTCCTCACAGACAATGGTGTAGATAAGGGGATATTCGGCTATGACGGAACTGAGCTCAGATTTGATGTGGAGCCCAATGAGTGGACACATGTTGCCGGTTTATATAACGGATCTCAACTAATTGTTTATGTAAATGGTGTTCAGGCAAATACAGCAGTTAAGAGCTATACGCCTACCACCAGAGGTTTTGTAATTGGGAGAAGGACAAACGGAATAGGCTATTTTAATGGCAGGCTAGATGAGATAAGATACTGGAATGATGTTCGAACTACCCAGGAAATTCAGGCCAATATGACAAGTCCATTAAACGGAGATGAAACTGGACTTGTGGCTTATTACCGGTTTGATGATGGTTCAGGCACAACTTTAACGGATGCGACATCAAACAGTAATAACGGAACAGTGACAAATTCTTCATGGGTGAATTCTTATGCCATGGTACTCGCCGAAGATGCCACCGATATTGCCGAAACAAGCTTCACCGCCAACTGGTCTTGCCCGGCAGAAGCCAACAGCAGCTATGACGATGGATATACCATTCAATATTCAACCTCTTCTGATTTTTCAAGCGGCAACGCGACTACAACAGCTTTAAGTTCAGCAACCAGTAAGTCAATCACCGGCCTAACAGCTTCAACTACCTATTATTATCGTGTGAGCGGAAAAAGAAGTGGTTCATCAACATTGGAATACAGCAATGTTAAAAGTGTAACAACATTATCACCTCAGGCACCGGAATATTGTCTGGATTTTGCTGATTCTGATGATTACGTCAGTATCAACTCAGTTTTTGGTTTGGGAACAACGAATGTAACCATTGAAGCCTGGGTCTATCTGCCCACAACCAGTGAATCAGGAACGATCGCAAGGCTGGGAACAAATGATTCCGGGTTCGGAATAGGTGTCGGTGACGGGCAATTTGACAATTCAGGCAATGAATTATTGGTGCTAATTGACATAAAAAGATGGATTGATCCAAATGTTACTATTGGAACAGGCTGGCATCATGTAGCCTTTAGTGTTGGATCAAGCAATGAAGTGAATATTTATTTGGATGGGGTAAATGTTTACACTGAAGCAAGCAACCCAAATACAGCGATTACGCCTGTCGCTCCTTCTTACATTGGAGCTGCGAATACAAATTCAAGAATTTTTTCAGCCGGGAAAATAGATGAAGTGAGGTATTGGAGTGATGTCCGAACTGCGCAGGAAATAGGGGATAATATGACAAGCCCCTTAATTGGCAATGAATCAAATCTTGTGGCATATTACAGACTGGATGACGGTTCAGGCACTACTGTATCTGATGCAACTTCGAATGGCAATAATGGAACAGTGACAAATTCTTCATGGGTGAATTCTTACGCCATGGTACTTGCCGAAGACGCTACCGATATTGCCGAAACAAGCTTCACCGCTAACTGGGATTGTCCCGCTGAATCCAACAGCAGCTATGATGATGGATATACCATTCAATATTCAACAACATCTGATTTTTCAAGTGGAAATGCTACTTCTACCGCTTTAATCTCAGAAACCAGTAAAGCAATAACTGGACTATCTGCTTCAACAACCTATTACTACAGGGTAAGCGGAAAAAGAAGCGGCTCCGGAACTTTGGAATACAGCAATGTTAAAAGCGCCACAACCATAGGGTCATTTTCAACAGTTGTTACCAGCAATGCCGATGATGGGGGTACAAATACTTTGAGATACATTATTGCAAATTGTGATGAGGGAGAAACCATCACATTCAACCTCAGTGCCGGGAATGAAACGATTTCTCTGGCTTCGCAGCTCTCCATATCAAAATCCTTGACCATCAATGGCGACAACAGTGTCGGCAGTGGAACGGACGTAACGGTACAGGTGACCACTCCGGGTGCTGGAGGCTCAAACTACAGAGTGCTGTATTCAAATATTGGTTCCGGTAAAACCCTGACCCTCTCCAATATGACCCTCAAAGGAGGGGACATATCTGCAGTGGGTTTTCCTAATTACTACGGAGGAACTCTTCAGTTGGAAAATGGAGGCACCTATACTCTGAATACTATCACAATTACCGGTTCAAAGGCTAATTTAGGAGGGGCTATTTATCTGAAAAATTCAACATCAACATTATCAAATTGTGAAATCAGTAATAATACCTCCAGTAACAATGGCGGTGGTTTATATCTAACAGGAAGTACCGTTACACTGTCCGGATCTACAATCAACTCTAATACAATTCAAGGGGGTTGGTATGGTGGAGCTATTCTTTTAACTAATGTTTCTACAATTTCCATGAGCGAATGCCAGATTGAGTCAAATTCAGCACGCTATGGGGGAGTCGTGTTTTTTTTAAACAGTGGCAGCTCTGCTGTCTTTGACAAGTGCACTATTAAAAACAACATAGCCACTGATGAGGGTGGATGTTTTTCCATGGATTATGGAAATTTAAAAATAAAAAACAGTACACTTAGCGGGAATGCAGCATTAAATGGCCATGGGGGTGTTTTAAAATCTGCAGGAGGTAGTGTAATATTCGAAAACTGTACAGCGAGTGGGAACAGTTCTTCCAGTCAAGGTGGTGGGATGTACATAGAAACAAATGAATTCTATGGTGATAATATGTACCTCAGGATTGTAAATTCGACCTTTTGTGGTAATACCGCAGCCTCTTATCCTGGAATATATCTTAGTGGTAATAAAATTTATGCATACTATACCAATTCGATAATAGCTTATAATTATAAATCCGACAACAGTGCTTATGGAGACATCTATAATTCTAATGGTACATTATATGGAAACTACAATATCATAGGCGCTTATGCCTTGTCTGGCGGCGACAATACGAATTACATTTATTCCAGCGGACAGGGTGCGGCGCTTTTTGAAAGCTACACAACCATAAGCGAAAATGCCATTTACAAACCTGTGCTTGCCGATAACGGCGGCAACACCGAAACCGTTGCATTGGCATCCAATGGCATAGCCATTGGTGCAGGCGTAAGAACAGGTGAATATGACGATAACGGAGCAACAAAGTATGCCTACTCTACTGATGGTACAAACTGGTATGCAGTTGAAGATGGAAGTAGTGTTTCAGAAACTGTTTCAGAAATAACCACCGACCAAAGAAACGAATCTCGTCGACAAGCTAACCCATGTATTGGGTCATTCGAAAGCAATAATTATTATCAAGTATGGACAGGCAACAGTTCGTCATCATGGCAAACAGAGGCTAACTGGAGTCCTGCATCTGTTCCTCTGGCTACCGACGATATTACTATACCTGAAGTTTCTACCAAAGCTTCAACATTAGCCATAGGCCCCACTGAAACTGCTGATTGCAAAAATCTGACCGTTGACAATAACGGTAACTTAACCATCCTAAGCACTTCTGCCGGTACAGGTTCTCTTATAGTACACGGAACTTTGTCCAACAGCGGCACCATCACTTCCCAATGCTACCTTCCCGGCTCCGCTCAGGCATGGCATATGATTAGTTCCCCTGTAACAACAAGTATTGTTGCCAATTCCTGGAATCCGGGTGGTGATGATGATTTCTATGCCTGGCTTGAAACTTCGCCCGGTGTTTGGGTCAACTACAAAAACTCAGGTACTTCGCCCACATTTACCGAAGTGAACGGCAGCGATAATTTTGTCTCCGGCAAAGGATATCTGGTAGCCTATAATAGTGTAAACCCAACAAAAAGCTTCACAGGAACATTAAACACAGGCAGTAAATCGTTTCCTCTTGCAAATACAGCCTCCGGTAAAGACTGGACATATGTTTCAGGGTGGAACCTGATGGGTAATCCATATTCATCTTCCATAGACTGGAACCTTGCCACAAGAACCCAGTTCCAGGATAACTATGCTTATATCTACGATCCGAATAAAGACGGAGGTGCCGGATATGTATATGTAAACGGCAGTAATGCAGATGCATATATCCCACCACATCAGGGATTTTTCGTATTGGCCACTCAAGCAGCCAACGGACAAAATTTCACCTTCACCAATTCCATGCAAACGCATGGCGATGGAGATAATATATATAAATCAACAAATGATAATAAAAGTATCACAATACGTTTATCATCTGACCAGTACTATGATGAAACACAAATATGCTTAATAAATACAAGCGCATGGCAACGAGATCGTTATGACGCTTTGAAGATGTATAGTTTCGATGATGAAGTCCCACAGCTTCTTAGCTATTCAGCCGATAATATCCCATTGGCAGTGAATACTATACCAGAAGTAGCTGCCGAAAAAAGTATGCTACTGGGATTTCGCGCACCAAAAACAGGTACTTATACACTGTCAGTGGTGGAAATGAGCGAAGCTTTTTCAGCTAACTCAATCTATCTGGAAGATTTATTTATAAATAGTTGGCATAAGCTTAGTGAAAGCGCATACACCTTTATCTCTGAAGAAGATGATATCAGCGATCGTTTTGTGTTACATTTTGGTGTGGTAGGAATAGAAGAACCCACCTCGATGCCTCCGTCTATCCAACTTTGGACAGCCAATCACACCCTCTACCTCCTCAATCCTAACAATCTGGAAGGCAAGGTGAGGGTGATAAACATGTATGGCCAAAAAGTGCTTAAAACTCAACTAAACCGTGAGGTAAACCAGCAAGTTAGACTGGATGCCCCTGCCGGATATTATATAGTTAACGTAATTACTAATAATGGAATAGTTAATAAAAAAGTGTACTTAAAATAATATAATCCTGTCATATCGAGGGAAGCGCAGCGACGAGATATCTCTAGGGCAATTCTGTTATATCGAAATCCGCTTTTGCGGATGAGATATCCCCTGAACAACGACCCTTACTCGGGAGATTTCTCGTCACTTCCTACGGTCGTTTCCCTACCAATGACAACTTATTGTAATAACATGAATATCAGTAATATGTTGAATTTAGAATATCGAACACCGAACACCGATTTCAGAAGTAAGGGAGAAGCTCGAATCAACCCACTAATCCAACTTCATCATTCATTATTCGTTAATCGACATTCGATATTCAGTCCCATTGTCATCATACTATGTGCGCCCGCCTTTGGCGGAGTGTTGGGTCTACCAATGACAACCTGTTGCTTGAGGGGATCTCTCCTCCACTGATAGCTATCGAGATGACAAATTTAAAAATACAAACCATGAAAAAGATTACCACCACCGCACTCATTATTTTAGGATTCCTTTTAACCAGCAATCCACTTATCTCACAACCACCCCCACCCCCTCCGGGAGGTCATGGGGATACAGGCAATCAAAATGCAGGAAGTGCCCCCATCGGCGGAGGATTGTTCATCCTACTCGGACTAGGGGCTGCCTATGGCGGCAAGAAACTACATGATCTGAATAAAGAAAATTTTGAGGAATAATTTTTAAAAATATAAAACCTATACAAATGAAAAAGTTCACCTTTTTAC